>CAMLER010000228.1 GCA_946478915.1 uncultured Chryseolinea sp. | reverse complement strand
GGCTGAGAGATGATTTTGTTCCGTCTGGCTTTAAACCTCCCTATGTAAAAACCATGGCCGTAAAGGGTCATGAATTTGGTTTGGATTTGAGTAAAGAAGATAAGGAAGCGCTCATTGCTTTTATGAAAACGTTATGATCACAACATTCATTTTTTTGTTCTTCTGGCTGAATGGCTATTCCTATGAGTACCCTGTTAAAGAAGAATCATCCGTGAATTTTTCTATAGTGAATGCGGGTTTCGAGGTTTCAGGAACACTACAAATCACGCGGCTCGATATCAATTTTGATCCGCAAAATCTGGAGAAGAGTTCTGTTCTTGTTGTCGTGGATCCTTCTTCTGTAAAAACGGGTATCACGGTCCGGGACAAGCATCTAAAGCGAAGCGACTATTTTGATGTGAGTAGGTATCCGGAAATTCAGCTGAAATCCAGGAGCTTTAAGAAAAGCGGACGATCTGCATTTGTTGGAAGGTTTGATCTTACGATCAAAAATATTACAAGGTCTGTTGATATTCCATTTAATGCAAGGAAAGATAAAAGTGGGATGTTATACGAAGTACGTTTTAAAATAAATCGTCTGGATTTTAAGCTGGGTGAGGATAGTGTGATATTGGATAATGAAGTTGAGATCCGTACGAGAATCAGGAACTAGGTTTTTTTTCACCACAGAGACACGGAGCGCACAAAGGTTACACAGAGAGATTAATTTTACAAAACCCTTCGTGAAACCTCTGTGTTCTTTGTGCCTTCGTGGTTATATTCACTGGATTTCAGTCACAGTTTTGCCACGGAGACACGGAGCGCACAAAGGTTACACAGAGAGATTTAATTTTACAAAACCCTCTGTGAAAACTCTGTGCTCTTTGTGCCTTTGTGGTTATACTCACTGGATTTCAGTCACAGTTTGTTTTGCATTTCCTGCACCATTTGTTTAAGACTGATGATTTCCTGTTTGAGGGCTTCGATTTGTTTTGCACCAGCGAACTCTGCCTTATCATTCTCTGCATCGCGTCCTAAAAAAAATGTGGCGATGGTTGCCGTGATATATCCGAAGATAGCAAAAGCAAACAGGGATAAGATAATGCAAAGGACGCGTCCCTCTGGAGTCTGCGGCCAATACTCGGAACCTAGCGTTGTCATGATCATGGTAGTCCACCACAGCGCTGTGCCGTAGCTGGTCAGTCCACCGTCAACATCCTTTTCGAATGCATACATACCTGCAGCGCCGCCAAAAATTACGATGACAGTCAGCAACACGACATAACCAAATGCACGACGTTGCATCGTTGCAGATAACGCACGCATGCCGCGGCTCAGACTTCCGATGACTTTCACCAGGCGAAGGCTGCGGGATAATCGCAATATGCGAAACACACGAAAAAGCCGGAATAGCCGGAAAGCCGGAACTACCAATGATACCAACGTAAGTAAATTTGATCGCAGATAGATTCCTTTCCTGGGAGCAAGAATGAACTTCAGTAGAAAATCGATGATGAATATAATCCAGATAACAATGCCGATTGTCTCAAGGATGGGGTTAGGTTCAAACACCAGTTCTACAACCAATAAGATCAACCAAATAAATCCAAGAACGATTAGCGGTCCTTCGAAAAGGTCTTCAAGCCGGGTAAGGAGTTTTCGCCGTTCTCTGTTAGTTTCTGTGGTCATGCAATCAGGTTCACTCTTGCTTAACAACGGGAGACGTCAATTTGATTTGTGTTTTTACACGAGGACACTAAGAGACTCGAAGAGAGGCTAAATCTATTTGGCAACCGAAGTCTGATATCACGTTTTATAAAACGACGTACCATCGCTGAGATTGCTTTTTACCGCAGTGTACGCTGAGAAAATACACGCAGAGGACCTGACTGTAGTGCGTACTACCGCGTTTAGGGCGGCTAATTTTTACTGCCGCTAAGGCAACAATGTACCGGCGGGGTCAATTCACTTTTCACACCAATTCTGAGGAGTCACTTGTTTTTTCTTTTCGTCTTTCCACTTTGCGGTGAAGACCTACAAGAAACCGAATACCTTCATCTCCCGCATTGTCCAGGCTACCTCGTAATCAAATGGCTGACCGCGCCGCTCGCCGTGAATAATCTCTTCCGATTTTGTCAATGTTATGCGAAGAAATTTTGCCTTCACGGGATCAAAACGAATTCTGTTATTTGCTCCGGTAGCTTCACCGTTAGAAATTATTTTAGTCCAGTTGCTGCCATTCGAAGAAACTTCAAGATCGTAGCCGCGTGGGCACGTCTGAATTGGTGGAGGTGATCCTTCCCTCCAACCCCTACTGATCGGCTGCGACCTAAACTGAATCTCAGAAATAGTGGCCTCCTGCGGAAGCTCAACCTGAAACCACATGCCTTGCTTCTGAGTTGTTCCCGTTGTCCAGCCTTCAAATGTAAATGCACCCTTTGGAGCACCCGAACTTCCTTTCCTGACAGGAGCTGTGTGGCTCGCAGTTACTTTCCATCCATCATTGGGTGGAAGTAACTTCGGAATGGACGACCAAAGCTCTTCAAACTTATACATACCTTTTTGGGACGCCGTCTCTTTCCTTATTCTCGCAACGTCGGCCGGTGTAACTGGCGAAGACTCATTCTCAAAGTTTGCGCGGACAAAAGACGCAACTGCTGCAATCCATTCGTCGGTGTTGCTTTTCATGGGCGCCATCATGACTCCGGCATACGCTTCTTTTTCGATCTCGCCTGTCATTCCATGGAGCAAGGTCTTTACTATATAGTCCGGGTGCGATTGGATCCTTGCCGAACCAACCAACGATGGGGCTAACAGTTTGCCCGGTCCGGCAGGTGTTCCAATACCTAATGGTCCGTGACAGGTCGCGCAAAGGCTGCTGAAGATCTCCGCTCCTTTGTTGACCAGCGCCTGCTCTTCTTTGCTGAAGTTTGGATTGCTTCGACCGAAAAATGAATTCACAGATGGTGGTTCCAAGACCTGCTTTCCGACCAATTGCACGCCGGCAGTTTTATCCGTCGCCATTTCCTGTTTCACTTTTTCGTTAGTCCCTGGAATCTTCAACAGCCTTCCTGTCATCATCGCGCGCATTTTCACGTTGGTATCCTTATCCGACATCATTTCGATGTATTGATCAGTGAACGACTTATCACCGGCTTTATAAAGAGTTTCGCTGACCCACAATGCCATCGTGCGCATGCGCGGGTTTTCGTCTTTCATGAGCGACTTTACCAGGTCAGCATCGAGTGCTCCAATTCCTTCCAATACCCAGAGTGCATGAAAACGTTCAACCAGGTTGTCGCTGTTCTTTACTATTTCCACCAACTCAGGGGCTATAGTTTTATCTTTTCGTTGAACAAGGACTTGCTGCGCCATATCACGCCACCAGCCATTCGGATGAGACAAATGCGCAACAATTTCTTTCGATGTTTCGTCATACATTTTCGGCTTTGCCTTGTCACGCTTGAAATCCTCATGCGTAAGACGCCATATCCGACCAAGGCCTACCACTTTGTCCAGTTGGTATTGATCGATCTTTACCCGCAGATAAGAGCCTTCCGGGGTCCATTCTCCTTCCTGAATTATCCCGTGGTACATGTCGACGATATACATCGTTCCATCGGGAGCCGTAGCCATATCTACCGGCCGGAACAACGGATCGGTTGAACGAATAAATTCTGACTTTTCTGACTGATAAACGTTCGACAAAGTGGTAAGACCTTCTTTTACTTCCGCATTTACCTGCCTCACAATCCGGGCAACGGGTTCTCCATAAAAATACTGACCCACCAACGCCTGGGGTAGACGATGCCCTCTGAACAAATCATTACCCGACGCGCCGGTCACACGGTTAAGTGTTCCCTCCGGCATACGAACTGCTGCCATCCCACCTTGCATGTCGGCCAAATAAACGGGTGCACCCCATGGTACATCGAATCCTTCTTCAAAATTCTTTTCTACTATGTAATCTCCATAGTGAACAGGAAACTGAAAATACGATGGTAATCCGTTTGAGCCACCCTGAAACCAAAGCTTGCCGTCATCATCGTGCGTGATTCCCCATTGCGCGTGATTCGATCCGGTGGATTCGCGAACCACACCACTGGGTGTCTCACGAACCCTGAAAGGATTCACCGTACTGTATAACCAGTTATCCATCCCCCAATAAAGAAATGCCTGCTGATGCTCGACATTTCCCGCTCTTCCAAAATTGTCGGTGAAGAATTCTTTTTTATCCGCTTTACCGTCATTATCAGTATCTGTGTACTTGTAAATGTTATCCTGATTTGACTCCATCGTGAGTACACTGTTCGGTCCAACGGGTAAGACGAACCGGGGAAATACCAGTGAGTCGACAAACGCTCCGCCGCTTTCGTATTCCCCATCACCATCTTTGTCCTCCCAGCGAGATATTACACTTATTGGTTCAAGGGTTCCTTTTGAGTCGGCATCCAACATGTAAGAGCGCAACTCCAGGACATACATCCTGCCATTACCATCAAACGTGATGGCTGCAGGTTGCTGAATGTCCGGCTCGGTAAGCACTGGCTCGAGGTCGTAGCCATCCGGAAGCAAAAACTTTTTTTTCTGATCCTTGACCTTTAGTGGTAAGACGGGAGGTTTGGGTTCAAGGTCGATGCCCTTCCAATACTCGCTTGTTGTATCGGCTCCTTCGGGGAGTTTCACTACTGTCCATTTGGATTTATCCTGGTCAGGTGCCTTCGAACAGGAAAGAAAAAATAGAGATACAACAAAAAAGTAAGTCGATAAGCCTGTTAATACACGCATAGCTTTCTAGGAATGAGGAGTAAGGAATAGGGTATGATATTGGGATAACTTTTAAATGCAAAATATCAGACAACGCGATAATATCATAACCGTCCAAATAGGGTGAGTTCCGGCTATCAACACCTTTCAATTATTAATCTCAAATTGGCATGTCCGGCAATACAAGGAAGCAATCTAATACACCTCGATAATGTCACTGGTGTAAAAATGTGTTTGACATTTGGCGGAAATAGCGTACTTAGGCGTATCCTGACCTAAAACAGTTTTATGAAAAAATTATTCACGTATCTATTCACCCTTGCACTAGCCGCGCCGTTATTCGTTCCGGAGGCGAGTGCGCAAAAGATCGGCATTCAGATGGGAAGCATGCGGCAAATGATGTCGGAAGGCATGCCCGCAGTAATCGCTAAACTCAAAGAACTCGGAATAACAGAAATCGAAGGAGGAGGTGGACGCAGCATGGACCGCGCCGCGTTTCGAAAACTTGTGGAAGAAAATGGACTTGACATTGTAGCGACTGGAGGGGGTTTTGAATTTCTCCAAAATAAGGACAGCCTTAAGAAAGTAATTGCCAATGCTAAGGCGCTTGGTGCAGAAAATGTTGTTTGCTACTGGATACCGCACGATGGCGACAACTTCACCTTCGCGGATATGAAAAAAGGCGTAGAAGTCTTCAACGCTGCCGGTAAAACGCTGAATGAAAATGGACTTAATCTGTGGTATCATGCCCACGGATATGAGTTCAGAGAAAATCCTGAGGGAAAGGGAACGCTGTTTGAATATATGATGGAGAAGACTGATCCCAAATATGTAAACTTTCAAATGGATGTATTCTGGATGAAGAATCCCGGCCAGGATCCTGTGGCGCTGCTAAAGAAGTATCCAACCAGATGGAAAAGCCTTCACCTGAAAGACCGGCGAATTGGGACTCCCAACAATCAAAACGGACGACAAGACAAAGAGACAAATGTAGTTTTGGGAACAGGTGATGTTGGAATCGCAGAGGTGATGAAAGCTGCTATGGAGATTGGTATTAAGCATTACTTCATCGAGGATGAATCGTCACGCGCCCTCGAGCAGGTACCGCAACATGTAGCATATTTGAAAAGCTTGAAATAAGCTGACACCTTACAGCTTTCAGCTAACAGCTTGAGTGTAGTCCTTGGCGTGATGACTCTGGTTTAATGGTAATCCGTGATCAGGTAAACAGGTAATCGGTAAAAGGTAATCAGTAACCGGTACCCGATAGCCATCGGGTCGGTCGGCTCGATTGAAGTTCTGCAATAATTGATCGAGCGCACACCCTGATCCCACACCCACGATTAACTATTAACGGATAACGGATAACTTTTTACAATTAAATTTCATCACCCGCCAAGGGCAGCGTATAAATCTTCCCGCCTCCGGCATTCACAATTGCATTCCTGATGGCCGGTGCGATTCCGACAATTGGTGCTTCGCCCGCCCCGGCTGAGGGAAGGTCTTTTCTGTTTACCATCACAACTTCCATTTGAGGCGTATCACTAAATCGAGGAACGCGATACTGGGAAAAGTTTGGATTCAGAATTTTTCCATCTTTAAAGTCAATGCGCTCGAACAATGCACCGCCCATCCCCTGAATTACTGCGCCCTGAATCTGGCTCTCAAGATGGCCGGGGTTGATAATAGCACCACATTCGAACGCTGTGACTATACGCAGCACTTTAGGCGTCCGTGTCGAGGAATCAATCGCCACCTCCACACAAGTTGCAACAAAGCCGCCTTTGGCGGTACCACAAGCGATACCAATACCACGATTGGTTGCCGACGCACCTCTGCTCCATCCGAATTTTGTCGCAGCTGCCTCCAACACAGCCTTTATCCTTTCCTTACGCACGTTTTTCAATCTGAACTGCAGCGGATCCATTTTGATTTCAGTAGCGAGATCATTGATGATGCATTCTCTGGCATACACGTTTGCTGTCGAGGCCAAAGCACGATACGAACCCTGACGCAACGGTGACTCCATGGGATGAAATTGTACCTTCCTGTCTGGAACGTGATATGAGGTTTCAATTCCGGCAGCACCGGAATTATAGTTATGAAACTCCCATGAAGTAAGCATTCCATCGCTGGTCGCACCCGCCTTGATATCTATAACACCTGCAGGGCGGAAGTATGCCCACGTAAATTCCTCTTCCCGTGTCCAGACAATTTTAACAGGCTTGCCTGCGGCCTGAGCAAGGCGAGCCGCCTCAATACCGGCCTCTCCCGTATGCTTGCCGCCATAGCCAGACCCCGTATCTAGTTGTATGACACGAACGTTCTCCTTTGGAATTCCAAAAGCTTCGGCCAGATCTTCCTGAACTGCAAACGGACGTTGTGTGCCCGTCCAAACCGTTAATTTGTTGTTAGTCCATTGCGCCAAACCTGCTCGCGGTTCCAGTGGTGCGTGCGCTATATAATCGATATTAAATGATCCCTCAACCTTAACGGAGGATTTTGAAAATGCCGTTGCCGCATTTCCGGCGGTGTCTTCGTCTTTCCCAGCTTCAGCTTTTGATTTGATGTAGTTAAAAATCTCGCTTCGGGATGGCTGCGTTGTGAGGGTCCAGTCAGCTTTAATAGCATCGATAGCCCTGGAAGCTGTCTTCACGTCGCGGGCAGCAACGCCAACGAAATCTCCATCATGTACAACGGTAACGCCAGGCATTTTCTGCGCTGCAGAAACATCCACCGATTTCAATTTGGCACCGTAAGCCGGAGCTCGCAACACCTTACCGTAAAGCATATCGGGCAACTTCATGTCCGAGACATACTTGTGATTACCCGTCAGAAAAGATTCGCCTTTCACTTTTTTCACTGCAGTGCCAGCGATTTTCCATTCGTTCGCCGGCGTGACAGTAACGCTTTCGTTCACCGGCTTCAACAATT
>CAMLER010000227.1 GCA_946478915.1 uncultured Chryseolinea sp. | reverse complement strand
AGAACCGACCGCCACGTACCCCCTACACTTACCAGTACAGTGACCTGGGATTTCTGTTACTACAGCGCTTGGCAGAAAGTATCTTTAATCAACCCATCGACGAATTCCTCGCGCAGAATTTGTATGAACCACTGGGTGCCTATACGACAGGTTTTGCACCTTTGCGCAGATTCTCAGCGCAGCAGATAGCTCCTACAGAAGACGACAAGATATATCGAAAGACCCACATTGCCGGCACTGTGCACGACGAGCGGGCCGCTATGATGGGTGGAGTAGCTGGCCACGCGGGATTGTTTAGCAACGCTACCGATCTTTCAAAACTAGGCCAAATGTTGCTACAAGGCGGTTCCTATGGGGGCTACCAATATTATAAGCCAGAAACAGTCGAAGTTTTTGCAGCGAAACAATTCGAAAAAAGCAGGCGTGGGCTTGGTTGGGATAAGCCAGTTCAAAGTGAATGGAATAGTCCTACCTCGCTGAAAGCATCACCGAAAACGTTTGGCCATACAGGGTTCACCGGTACTTGTATCTGGATCGACCCTGAATTTGACCTGCTATACATTTTCCTTTCCAACCGTGTATACCCGGACCGAAGCGGCAAACTAATCACGGCGAATATACGTTCTCGCATACAGAGCGTGGTTTATGAATCTATATTCGATTATTGCGCCGTTAACCCTTAACATCGTTTTCGTTGGCAGCTTTACAATATTTTACTATCCATTGCGTCTGATTTGAAGAACAGAGATTTTGGCTTATATTTTATGTCACGACACACCCATTCACGCACTAAAACGAATATAATTAACGTATGAACATTGGGATAGTCTGTTACCCTACTTTTGGGGGGAGCGGTGTTGTAGCCACTGAACTGGGAAAGGCACTCGCCAAGGAAGGCCACAAAATTCACTTTATTACATATTCTCAACCGACCAGGTTGGATTTTCTGAACGAGAATTTATATTATCACGAAGTTGATTTCCGTTCTTATCCGCTGTTCGATTTTCCTCCATATGAGCTTGCACTTGCAAGTACTATGGTAAGTGTTGTGAAAAACGAAAAGTTGGATTTACTGCACGTTCACTATGCTATTCCACATGCGTCTGCGGCCTACATGGCCAAGCAGATTCTCAAGACTCACGGTATCACAATACCCTTTATAACCACCTTGCACGGAACTGATATCACGCTGGTCGGTAAAGATGCTTCGTACGAACCTGTTGTTACTTTTAGTATTAATCAGTCCGACGGTGTCACCGCCGTTTCAGAGCATTTAAGGAAAGAAACGTATGCGTCCTTCCAAATCACGAATGGCATTGAGGTGATCCCTAACTTTATTGATTTGGAAAAATTCAAAAAACAAAAAAAGGAGCATTTCAAAAAAGCGATTTGTCCAAATGGAGAGGCCCTGGTAGTGCATACATCCAATTTCAGAAAAGTAAAACGTGTGCAGGATGTGATAAAGGTCTTTGCTAACCTTCACAACGAAATTCCCAGTAAGTTGTTAATGATAGGGGATGGTCCGGAACGTTCCAGGGCTGAAGGTATGTGTCGGGATCTGAATATTACTGACGATGTGCGTTTCCTTGGGAAACTCGAAGCGGTCGAAGAGGTGTTATCGGTTGCCGATCTCTTCCTGATGCCTTCTGAGAAGGAAAGCTTCGGTTTAGCTGCCCTTGAAGCAATGGCATGCGAAGTTCCTGTGATCAGCACAAATGCTGGCGGTTTGCCGGAGTTAAATGTTCATGGCGTCACGGGTTTTATGAGTAACGTTGGAGACGTTGAAGATATGACCCGTAATGCGTTGTTTGTTCTAGACAAGAATAATTTGCCGAATTTTAAAGCTAATGCGTTGAAACGTGCGCAGGAATTCGATATCAGCAATATTTTACCCCTTTATGAAAACTACTATCTGAAAATACTGGAGAAAAGTCGCATCCAACAGACTATTTGACTTAGAATGTGAAGGACGAAATGTAAATTTGGAAGGTTATGGCAGAAGAATTTGCACCTAAAAACAAGGGAACAAAGAGACTTTTCCAAAACCCGATATTGGAAAAGCTTACGAGAACCCATATCGCTGTTCCCCTTACGATCTTTGCACTTTATTCATGTGCGCTCCTGATATGGAGTGTGACGAACACGTCGCTTTCGACGTTTCAAACCATTGTTTTGTTTATTCTTGGTTTTATCGCTTTCACGTGGGTCGAATATATGGTCCATCGATACGTATTCCATATGAAAACTTATACCGCACTCCGCGCGAAACTTCAGTATACGATTCATGGGGTACACCATGAATATCCGAAAGACAAAGACCGGCTGGCGATGCCTCCGCTTTTGAGCGTAACTATCGCCACTATCTTGCTATTATTATTTAGGCTGGTAATGGGAGACTTTGCTTTTGCTTTTCTTCCCGGTTTTATAGTTGGCTATGCCGCCTATCTCGCTATCCATTATATGGTTCATGCATTTGCGCCGCCCAAAAATTTTCTGAAGCAATTGTGGATCAACCATGGCACCCATCATTACAAAAATGGTGACCTCATCTATGGCGTGTCATCGCCGCTTTGGGATTACATTTACGGTACGATGAGGGAACGGAAATTGGCAGCGAAGCAGTCTGATATTTAGGGAAACGCCGCAGCCTATTACGCGAGGCGCCACAGCGCACGGTGAGACGCAAGAAATGTCGCGAAACCTGAGAACTAAATTCATTGTGAAGAATGACTAGAATTTTCTTTGCGCCTTCGCGTTTGCAGTGAAAAAATTCGATTCTTTCAAAGTCGGTAAACTTAGATCGAACAGAATTTCAAGAAAACGGGTTAAATACTAAAATTCCACAAAATGCTAGGTTACAGATTTTCCCGTTATACTCCCCCGCCCGAACAAGCAAAAAGCGATTTTGATAAGCTCTTGAAAATTTTCATGCAGCTGATCTTAGTAACTGCGGGAAATGTTGCAGAAGCATTGCAGTGGTTGACCGAAGTTGACCGGCAGTACGGACTAACCAGCGACAAGTATGGCATGGGTGATTTCATTGAAGACCTCAAACGCCAGGGCTATATTACAGACGAAGGACCTAAAGGCGAATTTAAACTCAACGCGAAAAGTGAGCAACGGCTGAGACAATCAGCGTTGGAAGAGATCTTTGGAAAACTTAAAAAGACAAGATCAGGTGAACATAACACTCACCACAGCGGAAGAGGAGACGAACAAACGACTGAGAGAAGGGACTATGAATTCGGGGATACTCTGGAGCAAATATCGGTAACGGATTCGCTGAGGAACGCCCAGATCAACCATGGACTCGACAATTTCTTCATGACGGAAAAAGATCTTGAAGTGATGGAAAGTGAATTCAAAACGCAGACATCCACCGTTTTGATGATAGATATTTCTCATTCAATGATTCTGTATGGGGAGGATCGTATCACACCTGCAAAGAAGGTAGCCATGGCGTTGGCCGAGTTGATAACAAAGAAATATCCTAAAGACACACTGGATATCCTTGTGTTTGGTGACGACGCATGGCAGATCGAGATCAAGGATCTACCGTACCTGCAGGTCGGGCCATATCATACCAATACAGTGGCCGGACTGGAGCTTGCAATGGATATTCTACGACGGAGAAAAAATTCGAACAAGCAGATCTTCATGATCACCGATGGAAAACCAACCTGCATCAAACAAGGCATCAAATATTATAAGAACGCATTCGGACTCGATCCGAAAATTTTAAATCAGACTTTAAATTTAGCCGGGCAGTTAAGGAAATTAAAGGTTCCTGTTACCACGTTCATGATTGCCACAGATCCTTATCTCAAAGCGTTTGTCCGCGATTTTACCAAGGCAAATAATGGTAACGCATATTACAGCAACCTCGAAGGATTGGGGAACCTTGTATTTGAAGACTTCAAAAGGAATCGAAGGAAGAATCTGTAATCCGCCAATCAAAATTTTTGAGAGGATTGATCAGGATTAATTTTTAAACTAAATCGTAGAATGGATTATTCAAAAATAATTAGTCTGGGCCAGCTGAAGAGTTCAGGATATAAGACAAAAACAATCAAAGAGGAATTACGCCAAAACCTTATCGATAGATTGCGAAAGAAGCAGACTGTCTTTGAAGGAATATGGGGATATGAAGAGACCGTTATTCCGGATCTTGAGCGTGCGATCCTCGCAGGACATGACATCAATTTATTAGGATTACGAGGCCAGGCAAAGACCAGATTAGCCCGGTTGATGGTGAATCTGTTGGATGAATATGTGCCAATCATTGAAGGATCGGAACTGAATGACGATCCTTTAAGTCCGATATCGCGGTTCGGTCGCGACAAAATATTCGAGCTGGGAGAGGAGACGCCAATAGCCTGGCTTCATCGCGATGAAAGATACTCGGAAAAACTCGCCACACCTGATGTTTCAATCGCTGACCTTATTGGAGACGTTGATCCGATCAAGGCGGCAACATTGAAGCTGCCCTATTCTGACGAGCGTGTCATACACTTCGGATTAATTCCACGATCGAACAGGAGCATCTTCGTGATCAATGAATTACCGGATCTCCAGGCAAGAATTCAGGTAGCGCTGTTTAATATTCTTCAGGAGGGAGATATTCAGATCCGTGGATTCAAAATCAGGATGGCACTTGATATCCAATTTGTGTTTACGGCAAATCCGGAAGATTACACGAATCGAGGTAGTATTGTTACACCATTGAAAGATAGGATCGACAGCCAGATCATTACCCACTATCCGAAAACATTAGAAATTGGAAAACACATTACCGAACAGGAAGCGCGAATTAATTCGGAACAACGGAGATTGGTTTCCGTAAACGAAATTGCAAAAGACCTGATCGAACAAATTGCCTTTGAAGCGCGTAAGAGCGAATTCGTAGATTCAAAAAGTGGTGTTTCAGCTCGCCTTACTATTTCTGCATTAGAAAATCTTGTCGCTGCAGCAGAGAGAAGGAGCATCTTGAATAATGAAAAGAATACGCAGATAAGAATACTTGACTTTATCGGAGTGATCCCTGCAATAACAGGGAAAGTAGAGCTCGTGTATGAAGGTGAACAGGAAGGTCCGGGCATTGTGGCGCAAAACCTGGTGGGCAAAGCATTGAGAACTCAATTCGTTAATTACTTTCCGGATCCGGATAAATTCCGAAAACAGAAGGAAAAAAGTCCCTATAAAAAAATTTCAAACTGGTTCGGCGACGGGAACACAGTGGATCTGCTTCACGACATGCCGCAGTCAGACTTTGAAAAACAAATTAATGCGATCCCCGGATTACGGGAACTTGTTAAGGAATTTCATCCAAAACAGGATAGCGCAACGACATTGTTTTTGATGGAATTTGCATTGCATGGGCTCGCGGAATATAGTTTGATAAGCAAACATTCGTTGACAAAGGGTTTGCAGTTTAAGGATCTGTTGAGCGGTATGTTTACGCTGCCCAAACCTGACGAAGATGATGAGGATGAAGATGACGAGATCATGGGAAGGAGAAAATTTTAGGAGTACGTATGATCCGTCATGAGGCCACAGGAACAAGTTTCTTTCAACGCAAGACAATTTCAGCAGCTCAAGCTTCTTGTTGCAGGCGGCGAAGGTGATAGTTTAGAATTCAAACGTAAAGCTGCTTTCCCGGAAAAAATAGTTCGTGAAATGATTGCCTTCGCCAACACGAAAGGAGGAATTCTTTTGATCGGTGTCGGTGATGATGGTAGTTTACCCGGCTTGAAACACCCGGCTGACGAACTGCATGTGATGGATCTTGCGTTAAAAAAAGTGAGACCAGCTATGGAGTATACAGTTACGCTGGTCGCTGTTAATCAGGCAAGGACTATAATTCAATACGAGATTCCAGAGAGCAAACGAAAGCCGCACTATATTTTGAACAGCAACCGACTCAAGGAATCATTTGTGAGAGTGGAGGATAAAAGTATAAAGGCCAGTCGCGAGTTAAGAGAGATTGTAAAGCGCAGGCAGAGGATGAAAGATATTCGCTTTCACTATGGAGAGCATGAAAGGTTTCTCATGCAATACCTGGACGAAAAAAAATATATAACGGTAAAAGAATTTGCCAGCCTTTCCGGTCTTGGTAGATTGTATGCTTCCCGAAAACTAATCCTCCTCGTTCTCGCCAATGTTTTAAAAATTGTTCCTAACGAGAAGGGGGATTTGTATTCTGTTCGTTGACCTGTTTAGAGTTTAAAGTTCAAGGTTCAAAGTTCAAGGTTCAAAGTTTTCGCTCGAGGATGGCGCGTGCAACCTTTGCTCGAGCAATACTTCGTTATTCCTTGTTCGATATTCGATATTCGGTGTTAATTGCGTTGTCAGGATGTTGTTGACTATGACAGGCGAGTTTTATATTGTTCAGCGGACGGAATCGTTCAAAGTTCAAAGTTAAAGGTTCAAAGTTCGCTCGATGATGACCATGGCATCTTCGGCTCGAGCGAACTAATAACTAATAACTATTAACTATTAACCTTCCAAGGAGAAAATTCCCAAAGTACTGCAAGAATTCATTTCCATTCATTACATTTCGTAAACCAAGTTCTTTGTGAAGCATGTCAAAAGCGAAAAAGGAAAAGAAGGTATTCGTCCTCGATACGTCTGTTATTATTTATGAACACAACTCCATTCTAAACTTCGACGAACATGACGTAGGGATTCCAATCACCGTGTTGGAAGAATTAGACAATTTCAAGAAGGGGAATGACACAAAAAATTTCGAAGCCCGAGAATTTATTCGTCTCATCGATAAACTGGCCAAGGGGCAAATGCTCCACGCCTGGAATCCCATAAATGGTAAGGGCAAAGGCAGTTTCAAGGTCTTGATGGATACCAAAAGCGCCATTGACGCCAACAAGATTTTTAATGAAGAGAAGCCTGATCATCGGATCTTAAACTCCGCGCTGCAATTGCAGAAGGAAGCCAAGGACAAAAAAATAATTTTGGTTTCTAAGGATGTAAATCTACGGTTGAAAGCTAAGGCATTGGGATTGCAATCCGAAGACTACACCACTGGCAAAGTCCAAAATATTTCTTCCCTCTACACGGGCAAGACCATTGTTGATGAAGTCGATGCAAATATGATCAACCTTCTCTATGAGAAAGGTTATTGTCCACCGGGTGAGATGCTCGGGAAACTTGCTCCCGTAAAAAATCATTATTACATCCTAAAGAGCGGAAAAAAGTCCGCGTTGGCGTATTACAATCCGTTTAATGAGATGCTCGAGCATGTAGAGAAGCGGTCGGTGTATGGAATCAAACCGCGGAATGCGGAGCAAACATTTGCTATTCACGCTGCTCTTAAGCCGGAAATAAAATTGGTGTCTATTCAGGGGGTTGCAGGGACTGGAAAAACGCTGTTGGCTTTGGCGGCGGCATTGGAACAAAAGAAGGAATACAAACAAATATATCTTGCCAGGCCTATCGTTCCGTTGAGCAATAAGGATATCGGTTACCTGCCAGGCGATATAAAGTCAAAGGTGAATCCCTATATGGAGCCGTTGTGGGACAACCTAAAATTTATTCAAAATCAATATAGCGAAACGGATAAGGAGTTTTCACGCATCACTGAAATGGTTAATCAGGAGAAGTTGATGATTACGCCGCTCGCCTATATTCGTGGACGCAGTCTTTCCAATATTTGTTTTATTGTTGATGAAGCTCAGAATCTGACTCCTC
>CAMLER010000226.1 GCA_946478915.1 uncultured Chryseolinea sp. | reverse complement strand
CCAGGCCAATAAAATCGGCCAGCTGTAATGGACCCATCGGATGGGACATTCCAAGCTTCATGACCGTATCAATTTCGGCTACTCCTGATACGCCGTCATGCAGCGCGCAAATGGCCTCGTTAATCATCGGCATGAGGATTCTGTTGGCAACAAATCCCGGTGCGTCGTTTACCTCAACCGGTATTTTTTCCAGCTTCCTCGCAATGTTCATCACCTGATGGGTTACTTCGTCGCTCGTACTTTTCCCCCGAATAACTTCTACCAATTTCATGAGTGGCACCGGATTCATGAAATGCATGCCCACAACATTCTCCGGATGGTTTGTTACCGAACCAATTTTAGTGATGGATATGGATGAAGTATTGGTGGCCAGTATTGCAGATCCACTTGTATGTTCGTCAAGTTGGCGGAAGATTTTCAATTTTAAGTCAACGTTTTCGGTGGCTGCTTCGACGATCAGTTCTGCATTCTCAATGCCTTTTCCGATGTCGTTGCTAGTAGTAATATTTTGGAGCGCGCTCTTCTTTTGTTCTTCATCAATAGTTCCTTTCTCGACCTGACGATTCAAATTTTTTTGGATAGTCTCAAGAGCCCTTTTCAATGCTTCATCTGAAATATCAATCAGTGAAACCTTATAGCCATATTGTGCAAAAACATGGGCAATGCCATTACCCATGGTGCCTGAGCCAATAATGGAGATATTTGTCATGCGTCTTTTTTAGACAAGATAAAGATTAAACCTATTCGATAGTGCTCATGGAAATCAAGATTGCTTTTAAGCGCTTGCCGATCCGGACAGGCAGGCGGTAAAAAGAAACGTGGGGTCGCACGAACTATCCGATAGCGTGCACGGAATCATAATTGCTTTTAACCGCAGAGGACGGAGGAATCTATTCATATATATTCGACGGTTCAAAGAATAGTGAGGAATCATGATCCAAACGCAGCGGCCTCCGAAGGCATCGTAGGCGGGTGCATTTGCCTCAGTCCCCTGCGGTAAAAAAGAATCTTTGGAGTTGCACGGCGTATCCGACAGCGTACCCAGAACAAAGATTGCTTTTAACCGCAGGGTACGCAGAGGGAATTCACGCAGAAATCCGGAGGAATGCATTCAGGAATATTCGACGGTTCTAAAAAGTGTTTGCAGAGAATCTTGATCTGGACTCAGCGCCCTCAAAGTGTATTTGCCTCAGCGCCCTCAGCGTGTATTTGCTCAGCGTCCCCTGCGGTAAAAAAGAAACTTTGGAGTCGCACGGCACATCCGACAGCGTGCAAAGAAACGAGATTGCTTTTAACCGCGGAGTACACAGAGGGAATTCACGCAGAGTCCGGAGGGAATCCACGCAGAGTGCGGAGTAAGTAAACTGAATTTTCACCGTCTACGAGGAGTCAGGAGAGACCGTAGATCCAGGCCCGGCGTTCTCTGCGTGTATTTTACTTCGCGTCCTCCGCGGTAAAAAAGATACTTAGTGTCGCAGGGTCCATCCTACAGTGTGCATAAAATCAAATTTCGTTTTCAGCTAAAAATTTGTTTACTTCATTGAATGACTACCTCTTTCGCTAGTCCTGTTGCATTAAACCTGATAACAAGTCTTTTGGACTCACTCCCGGCCGATTGCGGGCACTCCTTGGAAGGTTCCACGAAATAATAATAGAATTTCTGATTCCTCTTGTATAGCTCAGCTTCATCAGGCTTACCGAGCAAAGCAATAATTTCTGCTTCGCTGAGCGCCAGCAGTTTATCTGATTGGGATTGTAAGGCGCTAATCATAGACGATCTCTCTCCCGCACAAGCCTGTTTGTCATTCTTCCATGCATCCATATCCATCTGATCAAAGCTCGGTAGAGATTTTCCGCAGGAAATACTTATCAAAAAAATTATTGTACCGTAACTAAGCGACCTGCACCGAAACATTCTTCTTTTGAATAATGTAGAACCATGTAGTTGAAATAATAAGGTATGTGGCAGCCGCGCCATAAAGCAGAGGGGACCAGTCATTCACAAAAGTAAGGAAGATGAGCATCAGCGGATAAACTATGATACGGACCCATTCAGAATACCTGGCCCAACTTCGTTGTTCAAACAGAACACCGCTATTGACTACCACGATACAAATGAGTACAGTAATAAAAACTTTTTCGGGCATGGTAAAGCGGGACTCGGAATTTAAAAATAACGCGGTAGCTATCAGGCACAATACGTATTGGAATAACACGTAAAGGTTTAAAGCCATCGGCGCAGGCGTATCATATTTCTTGTATGAGTTCTTGTCTACTGCCGGTGCTGGCCTATAGCCCCCCAGTGATTTTGGGAGCCATCCTGGTTTCTTGAAAAGGTATTTTACTTTATCTGTCAACGAAGGAATGCGTTTCAAATCCTGACTCATTTCAACGTAGTGGCTAACATTGGCAAAAATGGGATTCCAGCTATTAAGCGGTTTTGTGATGCCATAGGTTGGCTTTTCTTCTTCAGCCTGAAAAGTACCGAACATTTTGTCCCAGATGATAAGTGAGCCCGCGTGATTCTTATCGATATATTTCGGGTCGCGACCATGATGTACCCTGTGATGGGACGGTGTATTAAAAATGTATTCGAACCAGCCCATCCTACCAATGGTTTCTGTATGGATCCAGAACTGATAGAGGGTATTTAATGCAGCGATCAGGGCGAAATCAAGCGTTTGAAATCCCAGAAAAGCAATCGGAAGATTAAACGCGAAAGTCCAGATAATCTGTAATGAACTCTGGCGCAATGCCACGGAAAGATTGTATTCCTCGCTCTGGTGATGAACGACGTGTCCTCCCCAAAAGAGATTGATCTCATGGCTCATGCGGTGAGCCCAGTAGTAAGCAAAATCAACCAACAGGAAAAGCAATAACCAATACCACCATTTGGAGTTGTCGAGCGTAAACAGCGCAAAGTTATCGTAGAGGAGTTCGTAAATGCCTATAGCAAAAATTTTAAGGAATAAACCTGATAACTGGGAGGTGATGCCGCAGCTCATGTTCGCAATTGCATCTGGCAGGCGATAAAGTTGTTTGTGTGTGAATCGCTCCACAATCAATTCAATACCAATAAGGATGAAGAAAATAGGTATGGATAAAACGATCGGATTAAAGTTCAAGCGATTTATCGTTTAATTTGCACCCAAATTTACGAAAAACATGGCTTTAAAACTCCTGAAGGGCATCTGGTTTGTTTCGATGGTGGCGGCGCTCGGGACTCTGCTTTACGTGTATGCTGGCCTTCCCCAGAATGTAATTATCCAGAGCGATGGGGCGGATAACGTGTCCATCAGCAATGAGGTATTTTTCTATGTTGTGATGATGTTCCTGGCGATATCAAATGTCATGGTGTTCATAACAAAAAAACTATTTCAGCGGGAGGAAGACTTTAGGACCTGGTTTTACGGTCTTATTATGACGCTGAACATTTTCTTTGTGATCGCGCTGGTTTATGTGTCGCAGTTTAATAGCAATGAACGGTTTGATTATGAACGTATCGCGTTCCTGATTTATGGCAGCGTTGCCTTGATCGTTCTCTGGGCGGCCTCATGGCCAGGGTATCTCATTTTTCGGCGGCTGAAATCTAAAGCAACCATTTGAATTTAGTATTTTATTTATCTGACATAGAGCGTTTTAAGTACTTCATCTTAAGAATTTTTTGCAAGTAAAAAATGTTGACAAGGTGTTGTTGTGATTTCAAAAATTCTTTTATTAGACCCGAATTGACTTTTTCGAGTCCGGGAGGGTGTCTACAGGCCCTCCCGGACTTAACAAATTTTTTGAACTGGCCAAGTGTTGAATTCTTTATCCTTTCACTTCTTTTATAATCCTGGAATTGCGTATGGGGAAATCTGAAAAGACTGCCAATGTATTTGAGTATAATGAGTCGAGCATCCGATCACTGGATTGGCGCGAGCATATCCGCCTTCGGCCCGGGATGTACATTGGAAAGTTAGGGGATGGCTCTTCGAAGGATGATGGCATTTACGTTCTTGTAAAAGAAGTCATTGATAATTGCATTGACGAACACATGATGGGCTACGGCCGCACGATCGACGTTACCATTACTGAATCGAAGGTGACTGTTCGGGACTATGGCAGGGGTATTCCTTTGGGAAAAGTTGTTGACGTGGTTTCGAAAATAAACACGGGAGCAAAATATGATTCAGGTGCTTTTCAAAAATCTGTCGGACTGAATGGAGTGGGTACAAAGGCCGTGAATGCTTTGTCAAACTATTTCAAGGTACAGGCGTTCCGCGATGGTCAGACGAAACTCGCAGAGTTTAAGAAAGGTATTCTTACCAGCGATCCTAAAATTGGCAAGACAAGCGAAAAGAATGGAACGATGGTAGAGTTTGAACCGGATGGTTCCATGTTTAAGAACTACCATTTCATTCCTGAATACCTGGATGATTTGATGTGGAACTATGCGTTTCTAAATGCGGGCCTTACGATTATTTGCAACGGAAAGAAGTTTTATTCGAAGGATGGCTTGCTTGATCTGCTACGGCAAAAGGTGAGTGCTGATGAAATTCGCTATCCCATTATTCAGTTTAAGGGAAAAGATATCGAAGTTGCTCTGTCGCACGGGAATCAATACGGTGAGGAGTACTATTCTTTTGTAAACGGTCAAAACACAACTCAGGGTGGAACGCACCTGGCTGCCTTCCGCGAAGGTGTTGTGAAAGGAGTCCGTGATTTTTATAAAACCGACTTTGATGCCTCCGACATCCGCGCTTCGATCATTGGCGCTATTGCGGTACGGATTCAGGAGCCTGTTTTTGAATCACAGACAAAAACCAAACTTGGCTCTCTTAACATGGCACCGGATGGCCCGCCCGTTAAGAATTACGTGGTAGATTTTGTTTCGAAAGAATTAGAGATCTACCTCAATCAGAACAAGGAAACCGCTGAAGCATTAAAAAAACGGATTCAGCAGTCGGAGCGGGAGCGAAAGGAAATCGCTGGTATTAAGAAACTGGCAAATGAGCGCGCGAAAAAAGCAAACCTGCACAACCGAAAGCTTCGCGATTGCCGGTATCATTTCGACGACGAAAAAAGTACCCGCGGACTCGATACAATGATCTTTATTACAGAAGGTGATTCTGCCAGCGGCTCGATTACAAAATCACGGGACGTTGAAACGCAAGCTGTATTTAGCCTTCGTGGTAAGCCGTTAAATTGCTATGGATTAACAAAGAAAGTTGTCTATGAGAATGAGGAGTTTAACCTCCTTCAACACGCGTTAAATATCGAGGATGGACTCGAGGGTCTTCGATACAACAAGGTGATCATCGCTACCGATGCAGACGTAGATGGGATGCACATTCGCTTGTTGTTGATGACTTTCTTTCTGCAATTCTTTCACGAGTTGGTAAAGGCTGGCCACGTGTTCATCCTGGAAACACCGTTGTTCAGAGTGCGGAATAAAAAGGAAACTATTTATTGCTACAGTGATGAAGAGAAGCAGGCTGCAATGAGAAAGCTGGGAGGGAAGCCTGAAATCACTCGCTTTAAAGGATTGGGTGAAATTTCGCCTGACGAGTTCGGTGGATTTATCGGCGAGAATATCAGACTACAGCCTGTAATAATCCACAAAGACGATCACACGCAAAAAATACTCGAGTTTTATATGGGAAAGAATACGCCTAACCGCCAGGAATTTATCATCGATAACCTGCGCATTGAGTTAGACGTGGTGGAGAACGAGGAAGAAATTGAACAAACCCTATAGTGTTGACGTGTTGGTGTGCTGATGTGTTGAAGTTCAATAGTCACTTCATCCGTGCGAACTTCAACACGTCAACACGTCAACACATCAACACCTATAGTCTTAAGGTGTTGAGGTTCGGTGTGTTGAAGTTCGCACGAATGAGGGACCGTGACAACTTCAACACTTCAGCACTTCAACACATCAACACATAAAAAACATGTCGAAGAAAAAAGGAACACCTAAGGGCAAGGAGCCAGTCGATGATAGTACCAACGGAAAGGGTACTGAGGGCGACGTCGTGCATACGATAGATATGGACGGCTTGTACAAAGATTGGTTTCTTGATTATGCATCTTATGTTATTCTTGAACGCGCTGTTCCCCGGATAGAGGATGGTTTAAAGCCTGTTCAGCGCCGCATTATGCATTCCCTAAAGGAAATGGATGATGGCAGGTTCAATAAGGTTGCTAATGTGATTGGAAACACCATGCAGTACCATCCGCATGGCGATGCCGCTATCGGTGAGGCTATGGTAAATATTGGCCAGAAGGACCTGCTGATCGAGACACAGGGCAACTGGGGGGATGTACGCACTGGTGATAGCGCAGCAGCGCCGCGATACATTGAGGCCCGCCTTTCCAAGTTTGCCCTGGAAGTAGTATATAATCCGCAGACGACAGAATGGCAACTGACTTATGATGGCAGAAAGAAAGAGCCTGTAACGCTTCCGGTGAAGTTCCCCTTGCTGTTGGCGCAGGGTGTTGAAGGTATAGCGGTAGGGTTATCTACGAAAATACTGCCGCATAATTTCTGCGAGCTGATTAAGGCATCAATAGATGTCCTGAAAGAAAAGCGCCCCAAAATTTATCCCGACTTTCCAACGGGTGGAATTGCTGACTTCTCCGAGTATAATAATGGACTCAGGGGAGGCAAAATTAAGGTTAGAGCTAAAATTGAGGTTCAGGATAAAAAGACATTGGTTATCAGGGAGATACCATTCTCGACTACAACCACGTCTTTAATGGAATCCATTGTCAAGGCGAGCGAAAAAGGCCAGATCAAAATAAAACAGGTGATCGATAATACCGCCCGTGACGTAGAGATTTTGGTATTGCTTCAGCCTGGCCAGTCACCGGAAATCGCTATTGACGCACTATATGCATTTACCGATTGTGAGATAAGCATCTCACCGAATTCTTGCGTTATCGTTGAGGACAAGCCGAGTTTTTTACCGGTCATTGATATTCTGAAATACAACACGCAGCAGACGGTTGAGCTGTTGAAGAGTGAACTGAAAATCCGACGGGATGAACTGAAGGAGAAAATTCTCTTTTCTTCGCTGGAAAAGATCTTTATAGAGAACCGCATTTATCGGGATATAGAAGAAGCAGAGACCTGGGACGAGGTGATCAGCAACATCGACAAGGGATTGAATCCTCATAAGAAGAAGTTTTATCGGGAAATCACTACCGACGATATGGTGCGGCTCACGGAGATCAGGATAAAACGTATTTCGAGATTTGACTCCTTTAAAGCCGACGAACAACTGCGCGATCTTGAGAAGGAGTTGAAGGAAACGGAATACAATCTTAAGCATCTGACCGATTACGCAATCAATTACTTCCAAAATCTGCTCGACAAATATGGCAAAGGACGCGAGCGGCGAACGGAGATCAAGAATTTCCAGTCCGTTGCAGCTACCGAAGTTATCGCGAACAATCAGAAGCTATATGTAAATCGCGCTGATGGTTTTGTGGGCTACGGTCTGCGAAGGGATGAATACATTACTGATTGCTCTGATCTTGATGATGTCATTGCTATCCGTAAAGATGGAAAGGCATATGTTGTACGGATCCAGGAAAAGGTCTTTGTCGGGAAAGATATTTTATACGTGGTCATTTGGAGAAAAGGCGACGACAGAATGGTTTACAACGTTATCTATACTGACGGAAAATCGGGCAAGGGTTTCGCCAAACGCTTTAACATGCCCGGCGTTATCCGCGACAAAGAGTATGATTTCACGCAAGGAAATCCT
>CAMLER010000225.1 GCA_946478915.1 uncultured Chryseolinea sp. | reverse complement strand
GTCGGCTGAATGCAGTCAGCTGACAGCTATTTAATAATGCTCAACGTGCCTTTCATCGGCTTAATATTGTTTCTGTTCAAACTCAGAATGTAAAAATATACACCGCCGGCAAGATCGTCGCCATCCCAGTCATTCACATATCCATTTCTTTCAAGCACAGGCATCCCCCAGCGGTCAACGATAATCAGACGGGAATTTGCATACAGCTGAATATTTTTGATCTCAAAGAATTGATTGAACGAGTCGCTGTTCGGTGTGAATACGTTTGGTATATAAACAGGATGTTCAAAATCAAATTGTACACTGTTTGACCAACTTTCGCTTTCTCCCGATGATTCAATAGCCCTGATAACATAATTGTGATGAAATGCATCGGTGGCGATAGGCGCAACAAAGTTGTCTGCATCGGGATATAATTCCGTTAGCAAAGTGTACTTTGCTTCATTTTCCTTTTTGCGCCATAGCTCGTATCGTTGAACTCCTTCATCCCAGTTTACATAGTAATTCCAGCCCAATCGAATAGTATTTGCCACTTCATCCCCTTCCCCGCTCAAACGAATAGTGTTATGTATTTTGCTGGTCCTCTGCTCCAGTCCGCATCGGTTCGCCAATCCAACATAAAATTCAAAGATCTCGTCATCGGTATTGCTATTGATATCGGTATACGTAGACACGCCAGCATTTACTTTTTCGAGCAACTCCCAGGAATCGGATGGGGAGCGTTTATAGACAGACACCTGATTGCTCTCATCTCGCTCTTTATCCGATACCGACCATCTTATATGGATATTCTTTTCATCCGCTGTATCAACGGATACTGAGTTCATATTGATCTCGACATCAGGATCGAATTCATGAACAAATCTGGCAACATTGATCGTATCGGATGCCTCACATCCGATCTCGTCGACCACCGAAACCCAATACTTGCCTAAGAGAGATGTTTCCAGAAACTGGCCCGTACTTCCGTCCGACCAGGACCAGCTAAAGTTTTCTTTCCCATCAATCTTCGTCGTTTCACCTTCGCAGATACTTACGTCGGGACCCAATTCGATAGATCCAATCACTTCATCAACCCGGATCGTATCAGACAAAATACAATCTTCATAAGAAACCCTGACCCAGTACTCCCCCGTTTTGTCAATTTGGATGGACTGCGTTGTTGCGCCGGTATTCCAAAGGTATGATTCCTTCCCCGGCCCTGCATCTATCGATACCGTTGTACCGTCACAAAATTTGAAATCATCGCCGATAAAAAGCGTACTAAACGATGAGAAAAATCCAAAGCGTGCTGACGTGGATGCATTTCCGTTGATGACACCTGCCTGAAACGAATGTTTGCTGTTTACCAGGAGACTGGACAAGTCAACAGGTACCTGAACCGTTGTAAAGCTAAGTTGGGCGGTATACCATTCGTCATTCGTACCAATTACGGGCTGGAATAAATGCGGCGGGATGAGCGACTGCGATCCATTAAGTGTGAAATAATGGATGCCTTCCTTTTTTACCAGAATGTTCAACCCGAAAAACTCCGGACTACTGCGTGTGAACCCCACTTGCCGGGAACCTGTGCACGTTACAGGTGGTAAGATTGCCATGCCCATTTCGCATCCAAAACCTGTAACGTGTGCGACATAAATCCGCTTGTTCGACCTTACGTACACTGCAGCAAATCGCATATCAAAACGCCGTGATTCGCCAGCATCCAGCGTTGCAACGGGGATGGTAAGCGCTTCCATATAGATCTCGGTATTGTCTTCCGTCGCCGTAATGAAAAAAAATTCGGGCTTGTTAAGAAAACCCGTGACGACGATATATTCTGTCCCGGCAACTTCGGCCGGAATCAATTGATCGCCCACAAGATCCCGGCAACCTCCATTGATCAACGAGTCGTCCTTTACCGTGATGGCTATTGGTTTGCTGCTCTCAACCAGCGTACCCATAGGATTATTCTTCGCCATAAGCCCAGGCTTCTTCAGAGAAAATGTTTCGCCCTTGTTTAGTCTTATGGTTATGATAGAATCTTCCTCAAATCCTTCGAGGGGCTTTGTAGGATGTACCCGGACGACCGTATTGTCCTCGGTAGCAACGATGTCAAAAGAAAAATAAGCGCCGGGAATATACTCTTCACTATTGTCATAAAAATTCTGTCCTGCGATGAAGAAGCGTTTTCCAATAGCATTCCTGCCTTTAAGTACAAAAATCTCAGCGTTAAAAAAAGATCCCTCCTCATAGTAGGCGGTGATTGGGGCCGTGGAAATAATATAAATTCCGGTTTTCGACACCTGATTGAATACATTGGTCTCGAGGGCGCGCTGGTGCCATGACAGGTCAATGACTTGCGTTGTGTTTGCGGGTATAGAGAAGTTTGCTAATTCAATGTTCCCCCTCGCTGGTTGAAGCACGCGCACTGTTGCAGGTTCGGATTGTGCTGACACTCGGAGTATCAATGGCAAGTCGCCATGCCCGGACGTTATTTCAGGAGGAGCAAACCAAAACTCCGTGTCGACCTGACCGGAACAATGGAAAACGATAAGAGAGGCGAAGAAGGCCAGCTTGTAAAATCTTGCCACGTGTTATGCGGTTGCTTAGTTAAGGTAGTGAATTGGTTGGGGACTAGGAAATAGGAGTGGAGAAACATCGAATATAAGAATGCTATCGGGGACAAACACCGAATATCGAACATCGAACACCGAATATCGAGCAAGGAACACCGAAGTGGCGCTCGATCCAATAGCTTTGCCTCTTGATCGAGCGAACTAATAACTAATAACTAATAACTAATAACTATTATTCCGCAAGCACTGGCCTATTGATAATCGACTTCGCAGTTGCCTCGAGGATTTCGAAAGCACTTTCAGCCATCCTGTTTTCGGTGTCAAGGGTTGGATTCACTTCAACAATTTCCCATGCACATACTTTCGGATTTCTGGCAAGTTCGGAATTTAGAGTTTTCGCTTCTTCGACTGTAAGACCGTTCGGTACAGGTGTACCGGTCCCAGTAGAAATGCGTGAGTCGAGTGTATCAACATCGAACGAAACATAGATCATGTCACAATGGTCAAGCATCTTCAACGCATTTTCAGCAACCTTTGAAGGTCCCAGTTTCTTGATGTCTTCGGTCTCAATAAAATTGATATTGTATTTGTTGATGAGGTAGTTCTCCGGTTTTTCAAGATCCCGAACACCGATGTAAACGATATCTTCAGGATAAACTTTTGGCCCGGGAATACCTACGTTCTTAATCTGCTCCCAGTATTCAAGCGTTTCACCTCGGGGATCATTCACTTTGCACTCCAGGTTGTCGATTCCACAAGCCATGGAAAGCGCCATGCCATGCATATTTCCGGAAGGCGTTGTAAATGGTGTATGGATATCTGCGTGTGCATCTATCCAGATAACACCGAGTCTAATTTTCGGATCGGCCTTTTTAATACCTGCAATTGTGCCATAGGCAGTACAATGATCACCGGCTATGACCAGGGGGAAGTTCTCATTCCAGATTGTTTCATAAACTTCAAGACACACGCGTTCTTCCATTATCATGACACCATCGATAAACTTTGCATGTGCATGCTTCGCGCCGTCGAAAAGAAGTTCGTTGACGTTTTCAACTTCTACTGACTCAAACTGTTTAAAGAAATCGGAATTCATGTCCAGGCTGGCAATCTTGATTGCCTCTACGCCCAGGCTGGCGCCACGTGTGCCGGCACCGATTTCAGACTTTACTTCTATTATCTTCAACTCTTTCACAAAGAATAAATTATAGTTTTGATGATGGTTAACAACAGGGACTGGTTTTCCCTAGTCCCTTCAGAGGTTACAGGTCGGGCAATACCTTTGTGCCGATAAACTTCGCCACAAAGGTTAAGGTGAGAAAACGATTAACCATACACGTCATCCGCATATTGCAAAGATGGCAAATTTATCACAATATTGCACCTCTTTTGAAAGGGAGGTTAGCGGTTAAATCGGCCGTGAATAACCCGAAAGGAGATCAAAATGAGCTATTATCCTTAGAAATTTTTCCCGGGTTAACTATTAACGATTAACGTCTTAACGATTCGATGAAGAGCTACCGCGAGCTGATTGAACAGACCTTCGAATTTCCACAGCGGGAATTTAAGGTGCGTGACCACGAATTGCTGTTCAACGATGTCCCCTTGATGGACATCATAAAACAGTATGGTACTCCCCTCAAACTTACCTACCTGCCCCGCATCAGTGAAAATATCCGCTTTGTCCAGGCGACCTTTAACAGTGCGATAGAAAAGTTTAAATACAAAGGGAAGTACACCTATTGTTACTGTACAAAGTCTTCCCATTTCGCCTTTGTGATGGAGGAAGCCTTGAAAAACAACGATGTACATATGGAAACGTCATCCTCCTTTGACATTCCCATTGTGCGGGCGCTCTACGAAAAGGGTAAAATAAACAAGGATACCTATGTAATCTGTAATGGATTCAAGATGCCGCGATACCGTCAGTATATCAGCGAGATGTTGAATGACGGGTTCCACAATTGTATTCCAATCCTGGACAATCTCGGCGAGATTGACTTCTATGAAGACAATGTCAATGTTCCATACAATGTGGGTATCCGCGTAGCAGCGGATGAAGAGCCCAAATTCGAGTTCTACACGTCCCGGTTGGGTATCCGATACAACGATATAAATCCCTTCTATAAGGACAAAATTGCCACGAGCCAGAAAGCATCGCTGAAGATGCTCCATTTCTTTATCAACACCGGGATTAAGGATACCGCCTATTACTGGAGTGAACTCAGCCGATTCATTTTCAAATATTGCGACCTGAAAAAAATCTGCCCAACCCTCGATTCGATTGATATCGGCGGCGGTTTTCCCATCAAGACCTCGCTTACGTTTCACTATGATTACAAATACATGATCGAACAGATTGTGGAAAACATCAAGTGGATCTGCGATAAAAACAACGTTCCGGTCCCCAACATTTTTACCGAGTTCGGCAGCTATACCGTTGGTGAAAGCGGCGCTGTGCTTTATTCACTGGTCGACCAAAAACTACAAAACGACAAAGAGCTCTGGTACATGATCGATGGCTCGTTCATAACGCATTTGCCAGACGCATGGGGTCTGAATCAGAAGTACATTTTGCTGGCGCTTAATAAATGGGATGACCCCTATCATAAAGTGAACATTGGCGGCCTGACTTGCGACAGCATGGACTATTATAATTCCGAAGCGCATACCGGCGAGGTGTTTCTGCCGATGATCACCGATGAAGAAAAATTGTACATCGGCTTCTTCCACACCGGTGCCTACCAGGAATCACTCGGTGGATATGGCGGAATTCAACATTGCCTCATTCCTGCACCCAAGCATGTATTGATAGACAGAAATGAGGATGGCGAGATAACGACCAGGCTGTTTGCCGAAGAGCAAACCAGCGATTCAATGCTTAAAGTACTGGGATACGACAAGTAATGCCTAAGAAGGTTTTGTGACCTTTTCCATGAATATCTCAGGGCGCTGAATTCTATTAAATCCAAATTGCTCGTATAGTCCATGGGCATCGTCGGTGGCGAGACCCCATCGCTGCAGGTTCTGGAGGTCGGGATGATCCATGATGGCCTCCATAAGCAATCTGCCCAATCCATGCTTCCGATAACTTTGCAACACGAACACGTCGAGGATCCAGGCGAAAACTGCCTGGTCTGAAACAACGCGGGCAAAGCCTACCTGATCATCGCCTTTGTAAACGCCGAAACAAATAGAGTTTTGGATGGATCTTCTAACGACTTCAATTGATCTGCCTTTTGCCCAATATGAATCATTAGACAAATATTGATGAATCAATTCGACGTTCAGTTTGGATTTGTCATTCGAAATATAAAACGCATGTTTCATCGCAAGGACAAATACCCCTAGTTCTTTGTCTCTTTGAAGCCGCTAGGGATCGAAAAGTCGGACGCCGGAAGGGATTTGCGTTCAATGGACACCACTTCCATTCCCATTGAAAACTGCTGCTGATTAATTTCGACGCTCAAGGGGATTCCATCAATCTTTTCATAAAACAGCCCCTGCTGATCATCTGCTGAAAAGTGGGCCAGCTGCTTTAAGTCAAGTCCTTTAATTGCGGTAGTTGCCCATAGCGTTTGACGAAAAGGTTGCCCTTGTATAGTTGATTCCGCGATGTATTTCGTGCATGGATAATTCAAAATGGTTTTGGTTTCGTTGGTCTTGGTTATTTTGACTTTGTCAAACCTTCCGGAATCACCGGCAAGCGACATTACCGAGTAAGTTTTTGCCTTGCGATCGATTTTGTAACTCTTTTTGTCTTTTAGGGAAAGTATCTCATAATTTCCCAGCGCCCCGCCTTCCATAACTGACACGGAGTTGTTACCCTTGATCTTAAGTACCATACTCTTCGGCATCAAGGAATTGATATCCCCACCTTCGGCCATTTTCAGCATCGTTTCAATTTGCTCCTTCATTTGCGGATTTGATTCCATCATGGCTTTGAACTGAGGATCATTCATTTTTTCCCGCATCTCTTTCATCTGCGCCTGCGTTTCCGGATCGTTTAAGGTCTTTTGAGCTTCATCCATTTTCGCTTTCGTGGCCGCATCCATCTTCTGTGTGAATTTCCAGGTGATAATTCCCTCAAAATCCTGTGCCTTACAGATAACACTGCATAGGCAAATTAAAATAACTAGAATCTTTTTCATGGCTTTCGTGATTAGCGGAAAGCTACGTGAAACGCGAATATTTAACAAAGTGTTTTTGTTTGTTGTGTTGATGTGTTGACGTTCGAGGTGTTGATGTTACGCCCACAACAATGTGCGCCTCTTGTCCTTTCGTGTAATTTTTATACAATTGGGTTCTGATCAGGCCAGGCGATAAGAGAGGGCATTTTTATTTTTTCAGAGAATGGTAGATGCGCCTTGGAATTGGGCCAACGTCAACACGCCGCACCTCAACACCTCAACACCTCTAAAAAGCAGCAGCGCCCGTGTTTCACAACAATCGGGCGCTGCGCCAATCAACCTAAAATTCCGAATACCTATTAACTATTAACTTTTAACTAAAAACATCAGTCTCTGATCGCTTTCTCAATTTGATTGTTGCTGAAGGCAAAGGAGAAATCAATGCGCAATTCGGGATAAGAGACGTTCTTTCCCTGGAATTTTTGCATGTGATAGCTTCCATCCAGCTTAATAGCGACGTGAGGCAACGGACGGTAAACAAGCCCGACAGATGGCTTCCAAAAAACTCCATCATCGGCAAGCCCGGCTTCATCATCACCTCCCCAACTTTTATTCTGGATGACTTCAGGATGACTCATCCAATCCAGGAACAAATAGGGAACAAATTGCCCTATTCTGCTCGGAATATTGTAGCCCAGGCGAACGTACCAGGTCTGCACATTATATTTCGTTTCTGTTCGTACGTCGTCCGTTGTCAGTGCGTCATTCGGTGCATTGACATTTGTCTGCAGGAAACGGTTTCGCTGGGCCGTGTTGACGTCAGCATTCTGAATAACCTCCAATACAGACTCCGGATTGCGTAAGGCATCGTGGGATGCATTATAGTATTCGGATTGGATCAGTAATTTTCCAATTTGCTTTTCCAGAAAAACTCCAAACACAGAATAACGGTCGCCAGCCATCCATGGTAAGATTCCGCCAGAAGGCGAACCTTCGCCTAGTGCTACCGTAGACTCGCTTTTCCGATTGCCAATGTTTGAGAAATATCCTGAGAAACCAAATATCATCGAGTTAGTA
>CAMLER010000224.1 GCA_946478915.1 uncultured Chryseolinea sp. | reverse complement strand
TATAGAATATCGATTAAATTGACGAATAACGAATAGAGAATAACGAATAACGGATAACGGATAACGGACAACGGATAACGAACAACTACCAGAAATCCGGTCTTACAATTGTTCCTCCCTCATCCCGGCAATCCATGCAATTCCTGTTGGGAGCAGTTGTGTACCCTAGTATGGCCGGCGAACCATATGAATTGATCAGAATGATATTACCAGTGTTCGCAACTTCTGCCAACGTTACTGTATCCATAGGGCAACTGTACCGCGGAAGTTCGAGCAGTTCAGGAGGGAGATCGGGATAGCGAATAAAAATTCTCTTCTCTGTAACTTCGCCGCCGCTGAAATAACCGAGGACGGGCTCGTTCGGATTTTCTGAACGTAAATTCCCCAGTACCTGCGCCGGCATGGGATCAAACAGCCCTCCCAAACTTTCGGTCGATTTTTTCAACTGCGAATAAAATTCATAAGCCTCTTTCGACAAAGCCCGTTGTTTAACCAACATACTGTATCTGTGAGAAAGCCTTAGCGAAGGGATTGGAATGGAAAGCAAGCGAAATTCTCTTATAACGTCGGCTGATAACTGCATGGTTGATCCGACAAGAATTTCATTCGAATTTTCAGAAAGCCAACAATGGTACAGGTTTTCTTCAATAGGTAGTACCACGCCACTCTGTATTCGAAACGCTGTAGGATAATTTGAGGTGTATTCCCAGGTTTCTTCGAATGTCCAATGATAATAATGTGTCATGTTGGAGTCGTCATGGCTGTTCACGAATATATCAATACCATGATGTTGGATACCTGGTTTCCAGTTTAAGCTGTCTATAACAGGTGTTCGTGTAAGCTCAATAAGATCTGAATAATAATTTTTACCATTTTTAGTAATGATAACTACCCGATACTTTTTTGAGAAAGAAAACAGTTCACCTGACAATGTGTAGCTACCGGGAGCATTTTCATTTAGCACAACGGATTCTCCCTCATCATCTTCGATTACAACGGACGCACCAGTCTCTGGAATTCCCGTACTACTTTCATCCAGGGGTGTTGCTTTGCTAAGCCGAACAAAGGCTGAATTATCGGAAGCGTTGATAAAACCGTCGACAACCAAAAGGTCCACAAGGTTATCAATTGCCGGCGGATCATAAGGTTCAACGCAACTGAAAGGGATGAGCGCAAAAAACAGAACGATCTTCCACCTCCATATCCCTTTTTTTAACGAGGCAATCTCCCGGCTTACATCCTTTCTGGTGTTTGAAGACATTGTCGTTTACAATTTGCCGAACCTTGTTGACATTAATTGTTGAAGTGCTTAACCGAGATCGTACTCACGTTGCTACCTGCGTACCCGGCCTTACTTAGACCCTCCACGACGATCGTGAAATTTCCGGTAAGGTCAGAGGTAAAGAATTCCAATTGCTGCTTTCCAGCTGCATCCAAAGTAACATGCGGGTTCCAGTACAGCAAATGGCGGCGATCTGGTCGTCGCGATTCGCGTTGCTTTTGTGTCTCGTATTGAGGCGAATAAAAAACCCTCTGCCGTTGCAAACCTTCATAATTTAACGAAAGACTTTTTTGGTCCAGGGTGAATCCTCCAAGGTCACCACCATAAGTTGAATAACTTACGAGACCTGGAAAGTGAAGAGGGCCGAGGTAATAGCGGCCGGTGAATACTTCAAGCTTTTTTATTTTTAAAGGATCGAAGGCCATTATCCGATCTACATCAAAAATTGGCATACCATCCAATATGATAAGGGGATCATCCTGAAAAAGAGTTTTTCTTATGTTGTTAAGAACCAGGAAATGGAATCCATCACGCCTTTTCCGTACCATCACACCAGAAACATACTCTCGCATCACTTCCTCCATAACGGTGAAGCGGGTAAAGTCATCCAAAAAATATGTTTCATCAGCCTTTCCATAAAATGCTGAACTGTCTATCGCACCATCCGAAAAATTGATGAACCGATCGCCGTAATATATATCCTGCACCTGCATGGCGACACTTCGCGCCAACAAATTGTTTGCAACATCCGGGGTCAAGTCAACATCAGATAGCCTTGGAGTTGTGTATTGTTCGCTAAAGGGATTGACTAGTCTTATCTGATAAGTGCTATCCTGACTTGTATTTGTTTGGACAATGACCTTTTTCAGGCCCCAAAAGTCTTTCATTTCGAATTGAACTTCGCCATTGGCCTTGCTCCGTGCAGTATACAATTGAATTATTTTTGATGGTGAGCTCAGATAAGTTCCAATCCCTGGTGCCGGCTTCCCTGTTTCGTCAAGAACAATCCCGCGTATCAGATGACCGCGATATTCAGGAACATATTTGATCGGTTGTTCTTTATCGGTTAATATGTCTGACCATTCGAACCGACGCCAACCATGCGTAAGCATTAAATTGTCGATCGCGGCTTTAACCTCCGGGCTACTCATGTCGGAATAATAATCGGGTGATTCGATGCTCCCTTTTAAATCGGAGGTTAGCCATAGGTAATTTAAAATATTGCCAGACAGTTCGTGTTGCAGTGAATCGGATTTTACTACAGCAACCGATAAGATCGACCCAGCATATGTGGTACTATCGCCTCCTGATGAGAGATTGATGGACACTTTTCGTCTTACCCCATACTCACTCTGGCTGGCTTTAATATCAAGGCTTAGCTTTCTGGTAACGGGTCTGAAGTACAGCCTTTCGCAAACGGGATTCAAATATTGATCAAAAATTGTAATGTGAGAAATACCTTCGTTCAGGTTCTTCTTGTCGACGAGGATGCTGGTTTTTACGCCTACCCATTGGTGTACCCCAGACGTTGCAACAACTTGTCGCGCGTGAATAAAATAATAAATGGTCTTGGATTGGTTTAATGGTGCAGAACTTGTTATGTGAATCGCAACCAGATCTGCTGTACTATCTCTGACCTGCATAACATAGCCCTGCGCCTTAGCCTCAGGAAGATTGAAAGTTTGGGAGCGTCCCGAAGAAGTAATAATGGCCCGATATGAATCACCGGCTTGCGGTGTAAAGACAAAATTACCGAGACCAAACTTGTGGGTTGTAAAGGAGGTCACGGTGTCATTTCGTGTATTCAATATCATTCCGGAAAGATCAATCCCTTTACCTTTTGAATCAGTAATTTGAAAAGCAACTTTGCTTTGAAGACCTGCAACCAGATCACCACCTTCTGGGAAGAATTGCGCATGAACCTGTTGTTCATCTGCGGAGGGTGGTTTCTTCTCATCTAGTTTCCGAAAAGTATTTACAACAGTTATCGTCTTGTTGAAAAATAATTCGGGATCGAAGTTTTTCATCCATTGTGTATAAGCACGCAAGATGTAGTTGCCCGTGTTGATTGTAGCGGGTAAGAATAATGCACCATTTCCGTAGCCGTTCTTTAAGGAAATTTTTGTCTGTAACACTGGGCGATTGTCTTTATCAAGAATTTCAACATAGGCTACTTTGCTGATATCCGCGGGACGGTGAAGAACGCCATCGACATAGTACATTGCGAACCAGAGCGTTTCACCCGTCAAATACAAATCCTGGTCGGTATGCACGTATAATTTTTCCGACGGATGATTAACCCTGTAGCGATCAAATTTCTTCTTAAGGGTATCGAGTGGTGCTTGTTGCCCCCAAGATGCCTGTGACATGATCACAAGCGCCATGCTTAATAAGAAAAACTTGAAGCGTTGTAGTGATGGTGTCATTTATATTTGTTCAATCCGCATTAACCTCTCAATTAAAAAAATCCGGTCTGATGATACTACCGCCATCGTCACGGCAATCCATACAATTCTTTCCCAACGCCCGGTAATACCCTATTGGAAATGGCGTCCCGTACGATCCTATCAGATAGGTGTCGGGTGTTCGCGAAATTGCATCCATCGTAATTGAATCGACAGCACAAGGTGGGACGAGGGGCAGCCTCAACTCAGGGGGTAAATCTCTAAGGCGAATAAAGATCCGTTTTGAAGCAACCTCTCCCCCGCTGAAATAGCCTAGAACAGGTTCACTGGTATCACTTTCGCTATATAAATTTCCCAGCACCTGGGATGGCATGGGATCAAAAAGTCCACCCAAACTTTCAGTAGATTTTTTTAACTGTGTCCAGAACTCATACGCTTCCTTAGAAAGCGATCGTTGCTGAACCAAAATGCTGTACCGAACAGATACTTTTTGAGAACGAACAGGAATGAAAGTCAGCGGAAACTCGCGAATAGTATTACTTGCTAAAAGGGTTGTGGAGCCAACCAGTATCTCGGAAGAGGGTTTGGAGATCCAACAGCGACTTATAGGAAGTTCCTGGGGAACGATACTACCATTTACAATCTGGTAGTTTGCACCATATCGCGACGTATACTCCCAGGTCTCATCGAATGTCCACTGAAAATATTTCGACTCACCTGTATCATCGTGGGTATTTACAAACACATCGATGCCTTCGCTTTGAGTGCTGGCTTTAAAGCTGATGCTGTCAATTTGTGGGGAGGAAGTGAGATTTATAAATTGGGAATAATATCGCTTGCTGTCGTTTCTCAGAATGGATATTCGGTATTTCAATCCAGGTGTCGTTTGAATATCCAACAGCGAATAATATCCGTTCCCTTCGGCGTTTAGTGTCTGAGCGAATCCGTTTTCATCCTCGACCTCTACGACCGCGTTTACTCCGATATCGTCATTTGAATTGGAAGATAGTGGGACTGCCTTCGTCAATCTAACGGTGGCGATATTGTCAGTGCTGTTGATGAAACCATCTACCACGAGGATATCGATGTTGTCTGTTATCTCGGGAGGATTGTACGGTTCGAGACATCCGGTAGCCACAATTAGCAGAATGGCATAAACCCAACTGTTGAAATATCCTATAACGTTTCGATGCTTCATTTCTCTCGGCCCACCGGATTTAGAATCTAAAATTATAGGTGATAGTCGGGATAGGCCTGCCGAAGATGGAAAGCTTATAACCGCTAATTTTATTATCCTTCGAGGTGAAATAAACCGAATATGCATTCTGACGTCCTGTCAGATTATAGATGGCAAGCGTCCAGGAACTGTGAGCCAGTTTTTTGATTTTGTGATTACCTTCGAGATTGATGGATGCATCTATTCTGAAATAGTCAGGAATACGGAACTGGTTGCGTTCGGAATAATATAGCCTCGGATTTCCGCCCAGGTCGTATTTTGCCAACGGTAGGGTTATTGGCCGGCCCGTGCTGTAAGTCATATTGAGCGAAAAATTAAAGCGACGGCTGAACTTGTAGTTGCCAATGAAGTTCACAGCATGAGGCTTGTCATAGCTACTGGGATAGTATTTCCCATTGTTTACGGTTTCTGAGGAATGTGAGCTGTTAGTTTTTAACAGCGACCTTGAATAAGTATAACTAATCCATCCGTTGACTTTCCCGGCTGACTTCTTCAGTAGGACCTCTATGCCATAGGCCTTTCCTTCTGCATTGATCACATCCGTTTCAATTTGTTCGTTCAACAGAAGCACAGCGGAATTTTTGAAGTCCACCGAGTTCATCATGGTCTTGTAATATCCTTCGATGGAAAATTCGATCAGATTTCCCTTCAGATTTTTATATAAGCCGATTGAATATTGGTCGCCGAATTGTGGCCTGATATAGGAATCGCTCAGCTTCCAGATGTCGGTTGGTGCGATCGCAGTTGTGTTGGACAGCATCTGTATATACTGCCGCATACGGTTATAACTAAATTTTATAGACGCGCTTCTCGACAGCGAATAACGTATGGAGAACCTTGGTTCGAACCCCTGATGAGTAGCAATTGTTTTTCCAGACGGATATCTAACCGTATCCTGGATGGATGATTCTTCTCTTGGCTCGTTAGGTGCGTAAGTATATACATCTCTTGGACCCAGAAATTGATAATAGGAATAACGGATGCCTGCATAAAGAGATATATTTTGAGAGAGTTCAAAATTATCGCCGACATAGATCGCACTTTCAAGTGCCTGCTCGTCCTGCAGCTGAGTTGGTACAATAAGAGACTCCGAACCATGAGGCTGCATGTTGCCAGGATTTAAATTGTAATAAATTGTACCCAGACCAAAATTCATGGTGTGCTTTTGATTCGGAAAGTAGCTTACGTCAACCTTGGCATTCGTTTGCTGAATCGAAAACTTCATGTTAAATGCTTCTACTGGATTAATATCACTTGAAACGGAATATCCGTAATTGCTATAACCACCGGTGAGAACGCCATATAACTTGTTGTTGACAACGTGTTTCCATTTAAGCGAAATATTGCGGTCGCTATATTTGTAAAGTGTATCGCTGTTCAGCTTAAACCTGTCATTGCTCATATAGCCTGATAAGTAAACATTGTTCTTATCATTAATCTTGTGGCTAATGTGAGCATTAAGGTCGTAGAACGATGCCTCACTTTTTTGAAATGCTTCCGAGTTAAGCCTGCCCAGGATCCAATCGGAATATGTAGATCTTCCACCAACGAGGAACGACGATTTGTCCTTGATTATTGGTCCCTCGAAAGACAATCTTCCTGTAACAGGACTGATACCACCCGACCCTGCGAATTTTTTTAAGTTCCCTTCCCGGGAGGTAACGTCAAGGACAGATGAAAGACGGCCACCATATTCCGCACCAATACCACTCTTAAACAATTCCACATTGTTTAATACATCAGGGTTGAAAGTGGAGAAAAATCCGAAAAGGTGAGACGGGTTGTAAATCGTCGCATCATTGAATAGGATCAGATTCTGATTCGTTGCCCCTCCCCGGACGTTTAGCCCCACCGTTCCTTCACCTACAGTTTGAACGCCCGGTAGCGTTAAAACCACCTTCATGATATCGGTTTCCCCGAGCACCAGTGGCATTTGCTTCATTGTTTTTATATCGAGTTTTTCAACACCCATTTGTATACCAGAGACGCGGACATCGCGCTCAGACTGCACGACAACCTCTTTCAAGGGAATGACATCCTCATCCAGGTCGATATTTAATTTTCCATCGGAATAAAGCATGATCTGACGCTCGGTGCTTTTCATTCCGATACTTTTAATCTTGAGTTCGTGCCTTCCTTTAGGAAGAGTCAGAGAGAAATATCCAAACTGGTCAGTAGCGACGCCAATCATCGGGTTTTCTATATAGACGGATGCGCCAATTACGGGAGATCCGTTGGCAGCATCTCGTACATATCCGGCAAGCGAAGCATTGCCCTGAAGGTTGCTCGTCTTTGTACCAATCGAATACAGCTTTGTCTCCGCTAACTTTCTCTCCTTTTCCCGCTTTTCATAAAGCGAATAATCGAATGCAACGGAGGGTGTACCTGTTGGTTTTTCGCCTGTACCAAAGAAATCATCAGGAAGGGCTGACAAAATTTCCCGCTCATGCGTGACATAAATATTCTTCTCGTCGTCTATCGAATATTTGAGATCCGTGCCCGCGAATACTTGATTTAATAATTGATCAATAAGCTGATTTTGTGGTGAGGCGGTTACGAGAAGGCTGTCTGTTGATATTGGATCGAAATAGAAACGATAACCAGTTTTTTCTTCAATTTGCTCTACGAACTGCTGGAACGATACACCGTTAAATGTACCGTTTATGCGTTCGTCCTGAGCGAAGGAAAACTGGGAATTAATAATCAGACAACATATAATAATGCACAGGCGGTAGCAATTTGCCATAGGCTAATCAATTAAGGTATCATAGTATTCTGCGACGCGCACAATGGACTGCGCCCGGCTGTCCTTAAACCGTATTCGGTTTTTCTTAATGAAATTT
>CAMLER010000223.1 GCA_946478915.1 uncultured Chryseolinea sp. | reverse complement strand
GAATTCAATGCAAGCATGCTATCCGTTACTGCAGCGAGATGTTCATTCTTTACTAGATTCTTTTTTTGCGCCGTAGTGATAATTCCGACTCCTAACGGTTTTGTGAGGTACAAATATGATCCCGCCTTGGCTGTATTGTTTCTTTTCAAGTTTTCCTTCGCCACCTTTCCCGTGACGGCTAATCCAAACAGAGGCTCAGGACAATCAATGCTATGGCCCCCTGCCAACGGTATGCCTGCACGGTGACATGCGTCGCGGGCACCCTCCAACACCAATCGCGCTGCCTCTAGTGGAACTTTGTTCACTGGCCATCCAAGTATTGCTATTGCCATAAGTGGCTCTCCCCCCATAGCGTAGACATCGCTGATGGCATTCACAGATGCAATGGCCCCAAAGGTAAACGCATCATCAACAATCGGCATGAAAAAATCCGTTGTGCTGATCATGCATGTGCCATTACCTACATCGAATACAGCTGCGTCGTCTTTCGATTCATTTCCAACCAATAAATCAGCAAAAAACTTTTTCTGTGTATCAGAATGTAAAATGGAGTCGAGCACGGCCGGCGATATCTTACACCCGCATCCAGCACCGTGACTGTATTGCGTGAGTTTGAAATTCTCCATTCGATTAAAAGTTTGGAGACAACAAATATTTTGAATAAAAATCGTCGATGACTTTTACCGCCTCCTGCGGCGTGTCTACCACAGCAAATAATTGGTCATCATTCTTTCCTATCATTTTTTCAGTCATCAGAACTTTCATCCACCAATCGATAAGTCCCTTCCAAAACTTCTTCCCCACCAGTACGATTGGAAAACGACCTACCTTTCGTGTCTGGATTAGTGTCAGAGCTTCCGTAAGTTCATCCAGCGTTCCAAATCCGCCGGGCATGACAATAAACCCCTGCGAATATTTCATGAACATAACTTTCCGCACGAAGAAGTAATCGAAGGAAATAAGTTTGTCCGCGTCGATATATATGTTGCCCTTTTGTTCGTGAGGAAGATAAATGTTCAATCCAACAGATTTTCCCTTTGCACGATGGGCGCCGCGATTTCCTGCTTCCATAATGCCTGGCCCGCCTCCGGTGATCACACCGTATCCATGCTGAACGAGTTGAAAAGCAATTTGCTCGGCAATTTTGTAATATGGATTGCTTGCCCTCACGCGAGCAGATCCAAAAATTGAGACGCAAGGACCAATCTTAGCAAGCTTCTCGAGACCTTCAACAAATTCAGACATTACCTTAAAGATCATCCAACTATTTGCTCCCTTGATCTCAGCCCAATCCTTGTCCTTAAACGCCTGCCGGATTTTCTGTTCTTCCTCCAACTCCTCCTGCGTCATTACGCTATCAATTTCCTTTTTTCTTGATTTCATGTGTCTATTTTTTTGTCAAAGCATCTTCGCCATTCTTTTTCTCAAGCTTTGGCATACAGTGTTATTAGGCTAAATTGAATAGCCCAACGAATATACAAGTATGCACCGGAAAACAAGCAACCTGAAAATTACGCTTATCATCGCCCTTCTTACCTTGTCTATAATCAGTTGTAAAAAGGAAAAAAATGAAAACACTACCGCCCATGCCCGGGACAGTTCATGGGCGCTGCTTCCCTTTGCAAAGAACGATAGTGTAAATCCAATTCTGCTTCCGGGCGAGAATACTTTTGTCTGCCCTATTCTGGGTCAGACGGTCAAATGGGATGAAAAAGATGTCTTCAATCCCGCGGCAGTGGTACGCGATAACAAGGTATTCATGGTATTCCGAGCGGAAGATAAGATCGGAAAACATGCGGGAACATCCAGGCTAGGACTAGCCGTAAGCGACGATGGCATTACTTTCTCGAAAATGAAAGAGCCAGTCTTCTTCCCCGACAATGACAGCCTGAAAATCTACGAATGGGAGGGTGGTGTAGAAGACCCAAGAATTGTCGAATCTGAAGATGGCAACTATATCATGACTTACACGGCGTATGATGGTACCGTTGCACGTCTGATGCTCGCAACGTCTCGCGATCTGCAACACTGGTCAAAGCATGGGCCCGTGCTGCAGGGCAGGCATAAAAATGCGTGGAGCAAATCAGGCGCGATCGTCGCCACTCGCCAGGGGACCAAAATGATTGCAACCAGGATCAATGACAAATATTGGATGTATTTCGGAGACACTGATCTTTTCATGGCTACTTCTGACGATCTGATCCATTGGACCCCGTTGGAATCAGAGGGAAAATTCAAGTCGGTGCTGACACCCAGACCGGGCCATTTCGATAGCCGGCTCGTTGAGAGTGGTCCCTACGCAATAAAAACCGATAAGGGCATCGTCCTAATCTATAACGGAATGAACCTTGAAACCGGTGGCGACCCAACCCTTAGCCCAGGCGCATACTGCGTCGGCCAGGCTCTCTTCAGCAGCGACGACCCAACGCATGTTGTCGACAGACTTGAACATTATTTCATGAAGCCCGATAGGCCTTACGAAACCACGGGACAGATAAACCAGGTGTGCTTCGCAGAAGGGATGGTGCACTTTAATGACAAATGGTTCCTGTATTATGGCACCGCAGATTCGAAAATCGCAGTCGCTGTCAGCGATACAGATATTTTCTGACATTATTTTTTCAATAAGTCAACTAAGGCATCTTCAGCATTCTCAAACAAAAAATTGAATCCTGAAGCCTGAATTTTCTTGGAAGAAATTTGTGAACCCTCAAGCACTATTTCTGCCATTTCACCGAACAGTAACTTAATGGCAAATGCCGGCACGCGGAGAATCAGGATAGGGCGTTTAAGAATCTTAGCTATCATATATGTAAACTCCCTGTTCGAAACCGGATTTGGCGCCACAGCGTTATAGGCGCCATGCATCGTGTCATCTTCAACAGCTTTAATGAAGATTCGACACAGATCGTCGAGATGAATCCAGCTGAGCATTTGTTCGCCGGTCCCTAATGGAGAACCTACATACATTTTAATAGGAAGCAACATTTCTTTAAGCGCCCCACCACGCTCACTTAGTACGACTCCAGCCCGAAGTTTAACTACCCGTATACCAAGCGTTGCAATTTCGTCCACCGTGCGTTCCCATTTTCCGACAACATCGGCCAGAAATCCTTTTCCCTGGGTATCCTCTTCAGTGAAGGAGATTTGGTTGTTGCCAGAACCGTAGAATCCCACGGCAGAAGCCGAGACAAAGGTGGTAACATGGTGATTTCCCTTTTTCAGTTCCTCAAACAACAATCGGGTTGATTGCAAACGACTTTGCAAAATATCTTCCTTGCGCTTTTTAGTCCAACGCTTATCCCCCACGTTGGCACCGGCAAGGTGAATGACTGCATCAACTGTCGTGAGAGCGGATTGGTCGATCGTCTTTTTTCCAATGTCCCACAAATACGTTTTTACTCTGTTGCTGCGAGCCGATCGGCCGAGATGGGCGACGGAATGACCGGCCTTAGTAAGAAGTTCCGTTAATCGTGTGCCAATCAAACCTGAGCCGCCGGTAATGAGGATTTTCCTATTCACTATTTTCAGTTAATACAGACTACTTTAGTAACTACTGTATGAAATACAGATGATGATACACAAGATTCCATCATTTGTTATGATTTGCCTATTTTTATATTCTTGACTGTTAGAAAACATCATGGCAAGAACGATCCAGGATTTTAAAAGTTTTGAAGAAGCTTTAGCAGATGAAAAACGAAAAGCTCTTGCCAGGACGCCCCAGGATCGCATTATTCTGCTTCATAAGTTGATCAAAGCCTGGAACAAATTCCCAAGATTCTATTCCGGAGATGACGACGGCCCTACCCTCAAAGGAATAAAAAAATAATGCTGGCCAATGATGACTTTTACCAGGAGTTCCTTATTGCCCTCAATGCCCACAAAGTTCGATACATGATATTTGGCGGTTTTGCCGTCAATCTGTACGGCTTTACCCGGGTAACAGAAGCCCTGGATATCTGGATCGATCCGGGATCAGACAATCTTGGTCAACTTAAAACAGCGCTCGTCAGTCTGGGGTTTACCGAAGAGGATCACCTTCGAAGTTTTATCGAAGGAAGCTCCATCATGCTCCGTTTGACGGATGATGCCTTCAGAATTGATCTGCTTACGAAGCTCAATATCCCGAAGGATTTTAACAATGCCTTTGACGCGGCCGAAGTTGTTACCGTACCCTATGGAAAAATTTACTTCCTTGGCTATACTGATCTTATTGATGAGAAATCCCGAGCTAAAAGACCGAAAGATCTTATCGATATAAATCAGTTGCGTGAAATTCGTGGAGAGTAATTGACCGATCTATTTGAAAGCATATCCCAGTTTTAATGCAACGTTAGTACCAGGTTTCAGGCTGCTGAAAACTTTGTCAGACGCTTGAAATGATTCAAATACCAGTTTTCTTTCAGCTCCAAGAATATTACTAACATTAATCCCCACTTGAAATCTCTTGGATAGACCAAAGGACCTGTTTGCATTGAAGTTCAGACTGTGAAAGGGAACCGAAAACACATCTGGTTTCTCGGCTATTCCAACATAAGTCAGAGTTTTGCCCTGCACGTTGTAATAAACTCCGGCTTCAAATCCATTTTCTTTTCCGCGGTAAGAGATACCGGTGTTGATAAGGTAAGGTGCCTGTCCTGCCATCTCGCGAGTATTGTCGACGTTCTCGCCGGCGCGAGCCTTTCTTACCCTGGCATTGAATTCTGTAGTTCCCATTTCAATTTGAGAATATGTAACCGTCACGTTACCATTGATGGTAAAGTTGTCGAGTTTCTCGGTCAGGAATCCGAGGCTCTTTCTAACCTCAACTTCCACGCCGACTGCCTTTCCATCACCAACGTTTCGGGGTTGAAAGTTATTTGAGGCAGTGACAAACTGAACGATTTCTATCGGCCTGTAAAAAGACTTGTAAAATGCACCAAAGGAGATTGTCTGTCCTTTTGACTGGAACGCCTCCCAGCGCAAATCGAAATTGTCCACTTTGGTTGATGTCAGCTTCCCGTCCCAAAATACTTCCCCTGAAACCTGATCAACATCATCAGAGAAGCCCCCGATGAAAGTACGGCCCGTCATTGGATCGAAAATCTGCGCGTAGGAGGCTTCTTTGAAAGAGGGCCTGGCGATGGTTCTGGAATAGGAGAATCGTATATTCTTCTGATCCGAAATTGCATAGATCAAATTTAAAGAGGGGAAGAAATCCAGATCGTCGAGAACCTGCTCTTCTTTAAGTGCAAGCCCATCCTGATTTAAACCCGTGTAGAATTGCTGGTACTGTTCAACCCTCAATCCAATAATCGCTTTTAGCGGAGTAGCCAGATTAAATTCATTTGAAGCATATGCACCAATGTTTTCTACGTGCGAATCGAACTTGTTTGTATTATGCGGAAGAAACCCTGGTTCATATCGTGTCCCGCGTGTACCCACGGCGTTGCTTGGCCACAGGTTTTCCGGAGCAAATATTTCGTTCGGATCGCCGGTTAAAGCAACCTGGAAGGGAACAAACTGGAAACTCTGAATTTCATAATCACGCATTTTGTATAAATAACTTCCTCCGAATTTCAGTTTCGATTGTTGCCCGAAAAGCTGATAGGATTTCGATGCATCCAATTTTCCGGCAAGATTATCTTCTTCCAAAAAACGCCAGATACGCTCAGGAAATCCTACTTCCGAATTGATGGATAATTTCTGTAGATCAGTTCTGTAACGAATGAATCTTACGTCGGGATCCGTAATGCGTGAACGCGTTGGCGATAATTTCCATTCGACTTCCCACGACTGATCCTTACTGAAATGCGTTCCAGCGAGCAGAATGTTAGTGAGGGATCGTTCGCTGTATTCAAGATTGGTTTGAGCCGCATCAAACACAGCGCCGAATTCCGATCCACGAAAATCAAACATACCGGCCCGCGACTCTCCATTTTGAGAGTGCAAAATATTAAGTCGATATTTTGCTTTATCACGTTTTAAAGCGATCCCGGCAAGTCCGCTGAGTACAACATTGTTCGTGCCGTAATCTCCCTTTTGATATTCAAGGGTTTCCAGTTCGTATTGATCCGAATTCCCCTTGCCATACCGTCCATATTCGGCGTCTTTGTAGTATTCCGTGGTGTTCTTATAAACTACTGAAAAGTTGTATCCGATTGTGCTTTTCCCAGCAGAAATTTGATTTCCAAAGTTCATTCCGAATCCGTAATCCATAAAACTTTTTTCCTTCATTGCAGCCATCGTTGGATTAAAGCTGTTTAGTATGCTGCGGAAACGAACGCCGGCCTCACTTTCGGGACGGCCAATCACTTGTGGATATAATGGGATGTTGGAGACATCACCGCCTGTTGGTATATCTCGGGTGCCATCATCAAAGCCAAGGAAATCAGTATTACCGCCGTCGTATGTTAAATAATTATTGTTAAAGTGCATGGATGGATTGAACCCACTCGTTAGTGAAACGTTGAAAGTTTTCTCTTCGGGAAAATCTTTGATGTCAATGTTTACTATTCCCCCCGTAAAATCGCCAGGGAGATCGGGGGTGAAGGATTTTAAGACAATGATGTTATCTATTAGACTTGTTGGAAACATGTCCATTTGAACTGTATTCCGGTCTGGATCAAGACCAGGTATGTCGACTCCGTTGAGAGTAGATTTTGTGTAACGATCGCCGAGACCGCGTACGAAAACATACTTCCCATCTTCGACTGAAACACCTGTAACTCTCTTAATAGCTGATGCTGCATCGGAATCTCCTATCTTCCGGAAACTTGTCGAGGAGATACCATCCAGGAGATTGGCTGACTTTTGTTTTACAGTCAACAACGCCTCTTCAGTAGTTCTGATGGCCTGTGCTGTTACTACAAGTTCTTCCAATTGTGCGACATCTTCTTTCAGGCGTATGTTGTCAAGAACAGTAATTTGTGCATCCGACACCGTGGTGCCCTCGATACTCACACTTGCATAGGAAATGTAGGATACTTTCAGCGTATAGACGCCGGGAAGAAGATTGAGTTCAAACTTTCCGTCGATGTCTGTAGCTGTTCCTTTATCTGTTCCGTCAACTACGACGGTGACACCGATCAGTGCTTCTCCGGTGCCATCGTCAAATACGGTTCCCCTAATTGTTCCCGTTTGTGCAAAGCAATGTGTAGACAAGGTTAACAAAGTAATGATACATCCGGCAAGTTGCTTAATCATATGAATTGTCCCTAAGATTCAACTATTTGACTTTTTAACTCGAATTTTTAGCATTAAGCGATCAAAATTTTAGCAAAGGTCATTCGAATAATTCAGACGCCTCAACCCTTAATATTATGCAAGTATTAAGTTATTGTTACCCGCGGTAATGGTGGGATAATAAAAAAGTCCACACCCGTTTGTTGTGGACTTTTTCCAGACTACTAATCGAAATGAGATCAGAAAGAATCGAGCGCTCCGTGAGCACTTGCCCACGTCCATGTGAACTGAGTATCATCAGCACCTACCGTATTGGCACCGGCCGCCACCGAAGTTGTGAATGCATCTGTGCCTGCCAGGAAGAAATCTGTTAGCGCAGACCCGCCTGGAATTGTTGCTTCCATGGTTGCAAATGTACTTCCGGCTGGTTTCAGGTCGAATGTTTGACCAGCTACGATATCAAAGAAGTATACCGACTCTATGTTCGTAAGCGAATTTGCATCCAGGTCTACCAGTCCGGCGGCCTCGACTTCATCATCTGCAACGGTTGCCCTGGCGGAACCGTTTTTCAACGTATGGGTTGCTGCAAGTGTACCCTCAGGGCCATCAAGTTCGAACAATTTGTCACCGGCAC
>CAMLER010000222.1 GCA_946478915.1 uncultured Chryseolinea sp. | reverse complement strand
ACATATTTTTATTGCCGGCCTGCACCTGTAGCGAAAATCCTTTTGGAAAGTTTAAATTATCCGCATCAGAAACTTCTAACATTTCCAGCTTGATCTCTAACGAAGTATCTTCCACCATGCTTATTTCTTTTTGGCCATTGATAACGGGCTTCTTACTGGAAGGTATCACCTGAATTTTCACACCGTATGGAGCGCTGTCATCTTTTCCGTCTGAAACCATTACATTTACTATGACTGTATTATTTCTGAAATTCGTTGCCAACTTTATGGTTGATCCCTCAACAACATAATTCTCTCCTGGTAAGACCTTCAAGGTAAAATCAGTGGGCCATTTGCTGTCCGGATCTGTGACAATTACATCGGAGAGTAACATTAATCGCGATGAGTTTTCGGCGATTGGACTGATTTCCTTTTGCCCCGTGATTACCGGAGCAATATTTTCGGGCTGGGGTGCCACTGAAACTTTAAATGGATATTCGTTGCTTTCTGCTGTGCCGTCGCTCACGCGTAGCCTGACCGTTAATTCTCCTTCGAATCCAATTCGCGGTCTGACGGTATTTCCCTCAAGCGTGTAGTTATTACCCTGTGACAACTTCAAGGAAAAATCCGATGGATAGTTCGAATCCGGGTCGGTGACCTTAAGGTTCGCCAGGGTTATTACAACAGGGGTATTAGCTGGGGTTGTAACAGGATTCTGCCCAGTGATCAGTGGGGCATCATTGACAGGGTTCACGTTCACCTGTAAAGAGAAGGGTGCACTGTCAGCCTGCCCATCATTTACCTGGACCTGAACCGTGAGCAACCCAGTGTGATCTTTCGCTGGGGTTATTGTGGTGCCCGAAACGGAATAGTTGTGTCCCGCATTTACTTTTAATGTAAAATCTTTCGGATAAGAATCATCGGGATCGGTAACCTTCAGGTCGTTCAGCCGCAGCAGAACAGCCGTTTCTTCATTGGTTGTTATTGCATCCTGACCTGTAATTACGGGTGCAATGTTCTGAGCTTCCGCCACGTTTATTTTGAGATCGAAACGACTGCTCTCGCTCGTCCCATCATTTACAGAAACCCTCACGGTTAGAGTACCTACGAAATTTCGCCGCGGAGTGATGGTGTTCCCCCGGCGATCGTAATTGCTTCCGTTGTAGACATTTAGCTCAAAGTCGTCGGGATATTTATTGTCCGGATCATTTACGATCAGGTGAGATAACAGTATTTCTAGGCTCTCAGCCGGCCTGATATTCAATTCAACCTGACCGGTAATTTCGGGTCTTTTGTTCGCCTCTGCTTCACGCACTTCAATCTGAAGGTCAAACCGTCTACTCCTTTGCCGTCCATCGTCCACCCTGACAGGCACGCTTAGCATTCCGGTAAAATTTCGATCGGGAGTCACGGTGTTTTGCGTTACGCTATAGTTCCTCCCATCATCCACATCCAGCGTAAATCCTGCGGGGTAAACGGGTTGGGGGTCGGGATCAACAACGATCAAATTTGTAAGTTCGATGGTAATGGGTTGATTTACCGCGGTCACCAGAGGTGAGGGATTTTGTCCGGTAATCGACGGACGGGTAGTATTACCTTGTGCGACAGAATCAAGTGTAAGAAATGCAGAGAAGATTATGCTAAACGCCAGTAGCAGTGATCTCATAAGTTTGATGGGGGTAGGGTTCTTCAATTACCCCATAGTCATAAACAATGCCACTCAACGCAAGCTCAGATTTTGTTGCAAGGGAAGGGGATTATTATCGATTGTAGATTCAATTGCCATTCCTGGTGTGGTAAAAAATCTACAACGTGGAGCAAATGTGAAAGGGTAGGTTTGTCCGGCGCTTCGTCAGTTTAAACACCATCTTTGATTACCTGCCGCTAGCAACAACGCAGATGGCATTAACAATTTTGGCAACGATTCGATGTGCTACACGCGTCAGTAAAAAATCATAACGGCTCCCTTATACGTTTTTGTTGTGTAAGAAAGCATCAGGTCAATGCTGTAGTAATACGTGTCGGCAGGCAATAACTCACCCCTAAAAGTTCCGTCCCAACTTTTCTCGAATCCTTTCGATTCGTACACAAGCAATCCTTTTTTGTTATATACCCTCACTATAGCTTTATCAAATTGTCGTGTATTGAGAGTGGGTTTAACGCGCCAGGTGTCATGCCCCCGGTCGCCGTTGGGCGTGAAGGCGTTGGGGATATCAAGGTCTACGGCGCTTTCAATGCTGATCGTGCGAAGTGCTTTGTCGCTCGACAACTGTCCATCATTCAAAGTAAAATATATTTTCTTAAAACCAGGTTTGACTTCCGTATAGTTGCCTTCTTCATCCATCGTAAGAATATAGTTGTATTTGATCGAGCGGATGGCGGAATCATATTCATCTAATGTAGCGCTTCCAATTAATGAAAGTATACCTCTCGATGCATCGTAAATGCCCCGGATCTTTTCTGTATCTTCAAATTGTAGTTCATCATGCAGTGGAAGAAATGTGCTGTCGCCAATGGAGACCTCTGCGAACAGCAGATAGTCGCTGTCAATGTCTCTAGCCTTGAAAGTTTCAGTGACTTGCACTGCATCACCACCAGGTTCATAAAGTATGATTAAATCTTCAACCTCTGTAATTTTGGGTGCGTCGTTTACAGGTATAATAAAGATTTTCAAGTCGAAGATATCGCTGTCCTGTTCTCCGTCGTTGACCGAGACCTTCACGGTCAGTATCCCTGCGATATTTGATTTTGGCGTTACAGTCGTGCCCTGGTATATATAATCCAGGCCCGGATATATTGTCATACTAAAACCGGTGGGGTAAGGGTCATCAGCATCTGTCACAAAAAGGTCACTTAATTTTAGCTGAAGGGAGGTATCTTCATCCATAACAAGCGGCTGTTGACCAGTAATGAGCGGCCTCGGACCCAATGGAATAACTTCAACCTGCATATTAAACGGTGCGCTGTCTACAACGCCGTCGTTTACCACCACCCTAACCGTTAGCATCCCTTTTTCGAATGCTGGAAGAGGTGTGATGGAGTTTCCTGAGGCGATGTAATTTACGCCGGGCAATATTTTTAAAGTGAAACCTGATGTGTTAGTAGTATCGGGGTCCATCACCTTTAAGGCTGATACTTGCAGCACGGTGGTTCGCCCGGCGGGGATCTTAACTGGATCCTGCCCGGTAATTATTGGAATATCATTTATTGGTGTTACGGAAATTGAAAGCGTGTAAGGTTCACTGATATCGTAATTGTCATCCACTCTGACCTGGAGCGAAATTACCCCGTTAAAATTTAATGCTGGCGTAACCTTATTGTCGCTAACTGAATAATTCAGACCCGGTCCGTTCGGTATGTGCAGCGTAAAGTCTTGGGGATAGGTGTTATCCGGATCTGCAATAACAAGGTCGTTTATTGTGACCGTTATTGGCTGGTCTTCATTGGTGATCAATGCTTTTTGACCGGTGATTTTCGGAATCACATTATTTCGGTCCATCACTTCGATCTTTACCTCGTATTTCTTGCTTTCGTCAAGACCATCATGAACGGTTACAGGTACTCGCAACTGTCCGACAAAATTTCCACGTGGTGTGACGGTTGTACCAGCGACATCGTAATTATCTCCATCGAATACCCGTAAAGCAAAATCTTCATAATAGCTATTGTCGGGATCGTCCACAATCAGGTGGCCTAATTCCAGTTCGATGCTTTGTCGTTCCCACGTTTCCAGCTTTTGCTGACCTTTAATTGCCGGTATGATGTTACGCTTCACCTGAATCGTGAGATCATACTTGTCACTTTCATCAATGCCATCGTTTACACTAACAATAACATTAAGTTTTCCAGTGAAACCCGAAACAGGTATAATGGAAGTTCCTGATATGGTGTAGTTGGGCCCATCGTATAGGGTAAGGGTAAAATCATCGGGGTAGCTATTGTCATCGTCCGTAACTTTTAAATTGGTAAGGAGAATTGGAAGCGCAGAACTCTCTTTTACACTTAAATCATCCTGGCCGATGATAACGGGAACTGAGTTAAGTACATCGATTTTGAGATCGAATACATTGCTGTCGAATTTTCCATCATTAACCCTCACCGGTACCGTGAGTGTACCAGCGAAATTGTTGTTTGGCGTTACAGTAGCGTCGACCAACGTGTAGTTTGCTCCCTCGAAAACCTCCAGCGTGTAGCCCTGTGGATATGCAGGAACAAAGATGTCAGGGTCGCTTACCCGGAGATTCTGAAAGGCGATTGTTATGGCTGTATTTTTTTCGGTGATGAGGGGTGTCGGTCGCTGCCCGGTGATCGTGGGAGGATTTAGATTGAAAAGCTGTCCGTAACCTTTGAAGCTCACAACCAACAGAATCGAAATCAGCAACAAACGAAGTATACGCATAGGGTTAAGGGTATACAATCAGCACAAACCGATGTAATGTATCGGTTTAATGTTGTAAGTTTTCACAAGGTGACCGGAAATTTTACCTGCTCGTTTTGGTAATCTTTGTCAACGATGGATAGACTTTCCTTTTTGGAGAAAGTTTAATATTGGGAAAGAAAATTTCTACTTTTTGAAGTTTCTGAGCTTGATTTCGGTGAGCTTTCGCTTTGTATCCATGGGAAAATCACCGTTCATCATCCATTCGTAGTAAGCAGTATCTTCTTTAAAAACAGATGTAACGATCTTATTCTTATGCTTGCCGAAGTTAAAAATCTCTTGTCCCTTATTGTTCAGCACCATTCGTCCGGCGAGGTCAACCATACCGGATGATGTAAGCTTGCTCAGCGTTTCGACATCATTTTTGATTTCGCCGATTTTATTGTTTAGCCCATCGGTAACTGCCTGACCTTCGTACCGTTCAATTTGTGCGAGCAGTACCTCCATCGTTGCTTCGGTGTCAGCCTCGGCCGTGTGGGAATTATCTAAGTCTCTGTTTAAATAAAAACGATACGCGGCGGAAAGCGTACGCTTTTCCATCAAATGAAAAATCTTTTGAGCATCAATGATTTTTTTTCTTGAGTAGTCAAACTCAAGTCCAACGCGAAGAAACTCTTCCACCAGCATTGGGATATCAAACTTCAATACGCTGAAGCCCGCCAGGTCAGCGCCTTCAAAGAACCTGAGGTAGTCGCGCGCTACATCCTTGAAGGTAGGTTTGTCTTTTACATCCTCGATCGAAATTCCGTGGATCGCTGTAGATTCAGGCAGGATCGGAATGGTCGGGTTGATGAGGTCGGCCTTTCGCATTACCTCACCGTTGGGCATCATTTTTATTACGGCAATTTCAATTATTCTGTCCTGGGTGATATTTGTACCAGTTGCTTCCAGATCAAAGATGCAAAGCGGATTCCGAAGGTTAAGTTTCATTAATTATGATACCCCGTTTAGAAATATTATGGTTTTAGTTTTTCTGCCAGTTCAGCGATTCGAAGACCACCGAAATTGCCGGAGCTCATCATGAGTAGGTTCTTATTTTTCCAAGTGCGTTCGGTGAGAAACTTTTCCAAATTTTGTGCATCGCGGAAAATATGCATTGCAGGGCTGGCGAAACTTTTCTTAATATCCGAGTCCTCAATCGGTTCCATTTTTTTTGCTTTCATTTTTTCCGCGTTAACATACACAACCTGCAACTGGGCTGAAGCCATGCTGTCTTTATATTGTGGAATAAAATTCTTGTTAAGGCTGCTAAGCGTATGGAGTTCCAACACGGCTACGAGATCGCGATTCGGAAAGACTTCTTTGAGCGCTTTCACAGTGGCTTTAACCTTTGATGGAGCATGAGCAAAGTCTTTATAAAACGAAAAACCATCTAACTCTTTTATTTTTTGCAATCTGCCTGAAGCGCCTTCGAACGTTGAAATACTCTCGAAGAATTGCTGGTCTGTAACACCGATCTTTTTCAGTATTTCTTTTGCGCCACTAATATTCTGATAATTATGACTTCCGAATACTTTGATCGGGTATCGATCCTTACCGTTTGTCAGAAAGATCTGTCCGTTGTCGTTAGCGTGGGGATGATTCTTATAGGGGATCGCAAGAACATCGGAACGTTCCTTTTTGCCGATGATCAAGGAGATTGAATCCTGTTCACAATAAATGAGAATTCCGCCTTTCGGTGTTTGATCTGCAAAAAGGTCAAACTGTTTTACATATTCTTCTTCGGTCGGGAACACATTGGCATGGTCCCAGGCGATACCGCTGATCAAGCCCACATGGTGTTGGTATCTGACGAATTTAGGTGTGGGATCGAGCGGGGAAGAAAGATATTCGTCACCCTCAATTATAATAATCGGAGCGTCTGACAGCTTCACGGTGTTTTCAACACCCTTTACTTTGGCACCAATCACATAATCAAAATTATGATTCAACTGACTTAGCACGTGAATGATCATGGCAGTTATCGTCGTCTTGCCGTGGCTGCCTGCGATTACGATCCGCTGTTTATTTTTTGACTGACTGTAAATGTATTCAGGGAAAGAAAATATAGTCAGCCCAAGCTGCTGCGCCCTAAGCAATTCAGGGTTATCCTTTTTAGCATGCATTCCCAGGATGATGGCGTCAAAGCTTTCATCGAGCTTGTCGGGATGCCAGCCTTCTTTATCAGGTAATAATCCGTGCTTAATTAATTCAGCACGTGAAGGGTCAAAAATTTCATCGTCGGATCCACTGACTTCATGGCCTGCTTGCTTCAGTGCCACAGCCAGATTATGCATCACACTTCCGCCAATTGCAATAAAATGGATTTTCTCTTTCTTATAATGCATCCAGGGCAAAAAATTTTCGGCTTAAAGTAAATGAAAATGTTTGGTGTTTGAAAGTCAGCGGATTAGACGGGTCACCGTCGACTATGTTTGAAAGAGGAATATCCCCGCTGTTGAATTTATTAACACGACGGTATGTTAATGTTTGTGGATTGTTCATAAGTTGTTGATACTATAGAGTCATTGATGTTTGTCTTTTTATACGTTTGTCACCCCTTATAATAGAAACAGCAATCCAACAACCACTGTATGGAGCAGAGCAGATCAACGTCCTTGAGGATCAGTAACAAGTCAAGTAAGTTAATCCCGCGGGATATTTCAGAAAGTCTTGGCAAACTGCCTCCTCAAGCGCTTGATCTTGAAGAGGCAGTATTAGGTGCTCTGATGCTTGAAAAAAATGCGCTCAATGCAGTCGTAGAGTTCTTAAAGCCAGAACATTTTTATTCGGAGAATCACAAAGAGATTTACAATGCCATCATTGATCTCTTCAAGGCGTCCGATCCGGTTGATATGCGCACTGTGGTCAACCAACTTCGGAAACTGGGTAAGATTGAGCTTGTAGGTGGCGCGTATTATATCGCTGAGCTGACTTCAAAGGTAAGTTCTGCTGCGAATATAGAGTATCATGCGCGCGTGATCATGGAGATGGCAATTAAGCGGGAACTGATTCATGTTGCTTCGGAAATCCATCACAATGCATACGAGGATACAACCGATGTCTTTGAACTTCTTGACAAAACCGAGCAATCAATATTTGAGATCTCCGACTCGAACTTGCGCAAGAACTATGACAACATGCGGAACCTCATGTCAAGGGCGATCCATGAGTTACAAATATTAAAGGAACATAAAGACGGGTTGACCGGCGTGCCGAGCGGTTTCACTTCGCTGGATAGAATGACATCGGGTTGGCAGAAATCTGATCTTGTTATCATAGCGGCACGTCCAGGCATGGGTAAGACTGCCTTCGTGGTTTCTGCGCTTAGAAATGCATCGGTCGATTTCAAGATTCCGGTCGCAATTTTTTCTTTGGAAATGGCGTCTATTCAGTTAGTTAACCGGATGATTTCTGCAGAAGCTGAACTG
>CAMLER010000221.1 GCA_946478915.1 uncultured Chryseolinea sp. | reverse complement strand
GGTGGTTGGTATGGCACGAAAAAATTCTATCTGGCCTTTACCTTTCGCTACGTCGTGCTGTGGTATTGAGTTTATGGCAACGATGGGGGCACACTACGACCTCGCACGCTTTGGGTCAGAACGCCTGAGCTTTTCTCCGCGACAAGCCGACCTGTTAATGGTTATGGGAACCATCGCTAAGAAAATGGGCCCTGTTCTCCGGCAGGTTTACGAACAAATGGCCGAGCCCCGTTGGGTACTTTCAGTAGGTGCCTGTGCGTGTAGTGGCGGAATATTCGACACATACAGTGTATTACAGGGAATCGACCGGATAATTCCCGTTGATGTATATGTACCAGGATGCCCTCCGCGACCTGAACAGATTATTGATGGTATTATGAAAATTCAACACCTTGTTGAAAATGAATCGCTTCGGAGACGGGATTCAGCGGAATACAAGGCGATGTTAAATTCATACGGCATTGAATGATGGATGCAACCTTACAAGATAAGATAGTCGCCGCCATAAAAGAGAAATTTGAAGATCAGGTACTTCACGCAGCCATGCTTTCCGACTTCCTGACAATAAGTTTGAAAAAAGAAAGAATTATTGAAGTCATCCGGCATTTGTATGATCATCCTGAAATGAAATTCCAATATTTAACAACATTGTGCGGAATTCATTATCCAGACCTTCAGCAGATATCCGTGATGTATCAACTCCATAACCTATACAGCAACGTAAGGTTGCGGCTGAAGATCTACTTGCCGGAAGAAAATCCCACCGTGCCCACGCTCACTTCGGTCTTTCAGGCAGCTAACTGGATGGAACGTGAGACATACGATTTCTATGGAGTCAATTTTGAGGGACATCCTAATCTGAAAAGGATACTCAACGTTGACGAAATGATAATTTTTCCGATGAGAAAGGAATATCCCCTGGAAGATCAGGTTCGCCAGGATAAGAACGATACAATGTTTGGCCGTTAAAAATGGAAATAAAAGAAACAACCGACCACTTTTTTCAGCCAGAGGAGAAGCAATATTCCTACCTCAATCTGGGGCCAACCCACCCGGCTACGCACGGCATTTTTCAGAATGTTTTAAAAATGGATGGAGAAGTCATTGTTGAGTCTACTCCGACGATCGGCTACATCCACCGGGCTTTTGAAAAATTAGCGGAACGTCGACCTTTTTATCAGATCACACCCATTACCGACCGGATGAACTACTGTTCAGCTCCAATCAACAATATTGGTTGGCATATGACGGTTGAGAAACTCCTGGGCTTGGAGATACCAAAGCGGGTGCAATACTTACGGGTAATAATCATGGAACTTGCCCGTATTACAGATCATCTTATTTGTAACGCCGTTATTGGTGTGGATACAGGTGCGCTGACCGGATTTGTATATATGTTTCAACAACGCGAACTGGTATACGAGATCTACGAGGAGATATGCGGTGCCCGCCTCACTTCTAATATTGGTAGGATCGGTGGTTTCGAACGCGATTTTTCTCCTAAGGCTTGGGATAAGATCCACAAGTTTCTGAAAGATTTTCCGGTCGTGTTAAAGGAATTTGAAGACCTTCTGAAACGAAATAGAATCTTTATCGACCGCACTGTAGGGGTAGGGGGCATTACCGCGGAGAAAGCACTGAACTATAGTTTCTCCGGCCCGAATTTACGAGCCGCAGGCGTGGATTACGATGTTCGTGTAGCCCTTCCGTATTCCTCTTACCAGGATTTTGATTTTATTATTCCCGTTGGGATCAACGGAGATGTTTATGATCGGTTCATGGTGAGACAAGAGGAGATGTGGCAAAGCCTTAGCATAATTCGGCAGGCTATCGATAAGATGCCAGACGGACCTTTTCATGCAGATGTTCCGGAATTTTATCTCCCCCCTAAGGAAGAGGTTTATAACAATATGGAAGCTCTGATCTATCACTTTAAGATTGTGATGGGTGAAACAGACGTACCTAAAGGCGAAGTGTACCATTCTGTTGAGGGAGGCAACGGTGAGTTGGGTTTTTATCTCATAAGTGACGGCGGAAGGACACCTTTTCGCCTGCATTTCAGAAGGCCTTGCTTTATTTTTTATCAGGCGTATCCCGAAATGATCAAAGGATCTATGTTGTCGGACGCAATTCTGACGATGAGCAGTATGAATGTAATCGCAGGCGAATTGGATGCCTGAATATGTGCAACGGTACGGCCGGCTATTTTTTTACAGAAATAATAACATTTGGAAAACCAATCGATAGCAATGCAATTTTCAGATGAAACACTTGTTTTGGTAAACAAGATCATCAAACGTTACCCGGAAGGAAGGCAAAAATCAGCTCTCTTGCCCGTGTTGCATTTAGCCCAGGCTGAGTTTGATGGATGGCTTAGCCCTGCCGTTATGGAATATGTTGCAGGCTTGTTATCGATCAAACCTATCGAGGTTTATGAAGTCGCATCATTTTATTCGATGTACAACCTTTCCCCTGTGGGCAAGTGCCTTATTGAGGTTTGCCAGACCGGGCCGTGTTGGCTAAGAGGAGCTGACGAGATCGTTGCACACCTTGAATCGAAACTTAACATAAAAGTTGGAGAGACAACTAGCGATGGAAGGTTTACGCTTAAGACAGTTGAGTGCTTAGGTTCGTGCGGTACAGCACCAATGTTGCAATGCGGCTCGCGATATTATGAGAATCTTACCACCGAAAAGGTGGATGAAATTATTGAAGAACTAACTAGAAAAGACGAACGCAGCTCTTATATGCGATAGAATTATTGAAGGTAACAAAACAAAGAAATGCCCCGCAAGTTATTGCTTGAACATATAGATGTACCAAACATCGGGTCGCTTGAGACCTACCGAAATCGTGGCGGATATGCATCTGTGGAAAAAGCATTGCGCACAATGACTCCTGACGCCGTTATGGAGGAAGTTAAAAAATCTGGATTGCGCGGACGGGGAGGCGCCGGGTTTCCTGCCGGACTCAAGTGGAGTTTCCTCGACAGGAAGTCTGACAAGCCACGTTATCTGGTATGCAATGCTGATGAAAGCGAGCCTGGAACGTTTAAGGATCGCTACCTGATGGAGAAAATTCCTCATCTCTTAATTGAAGGAATGATTGCCTCCAGTTATGCGCTCGGCGCCAAAACAGCTTACATCTACATCCGCGGCGAGTACATGTACATCGTAAAAATATTGGAGCGCGCCATTGAGGAAGCCTATGCAGCGGGTTTCCTCGGACAACGTATTCTCGGGACAGACTATTCTTTAGATCTCTATGTTCACCCTGGTGCAGGCGCCTATATCTGTGGTGAAGAGACGGCGTTACTCGAATCGCTGGAAGGTAAGCGTGGTAATCCACGGTTAAAGCCACCCTTTCCAGCAGTGGCAGGGTTGTATGCGTCGCCGACGGTTGTTAACAATGTAGAAACGATCGCCGCTGTGGTTCCGATCGTCAACTTAGGGGGCGATGAATATGCAAAAGTTGGATTAGGAAAAAGTACAGGAACGAAATTGATTTCTGCTAGTGGTCACATCAACAAGCCCGGTGTTTACGAGATTGAAATGGGTTTACCAGTGGAAGAATTTATTTACTCTGAGGAGTATTGCGGTGGGATATGGAAAGGCAGAAAATTGAAGGCTGTGGTTGCAGGCGGTTCATCAGTACCAATTCTTCCAGCGCACTTGATCTTAAAAACTGCGAAGGGTGAACCGAGACTGATGACGTATGAGTCGCTGGCAGAAGGAGGATTTATTAGCGGGACCATGTTGGGTTCAGGCGGATTCATCGTGATGGATGAAACAGCATGTATTGTCCGGAATCTTTGGACATTTGCCAGATTTTATCACCATGAGTCCTGTGGTCAATGCAGCCCTTGCCGCGAAGGTACTGGTTGGATGGAGAAAGTACTCCACCGAATAGAGCACGGACATGGGCACATGCATGATATTGATCTGCTGGTGGATGTGGCAAAGAAAATTGAAGGGAATACCATTTGCCCGCTGGGAGACGCCGCCGCCTGGCCAGTAGCCAGTGCGATACGTCACTTCCGCGAGGAGTTTGAGTACCATGTGAAGGAGCGGGAACGAGTGGTAGATGCAAACCATGGACTGAAAGAGTTATCCGTTAATCGTTATCCGAACGCGTTGTAGCAGAAATGGTAGCTTGATATACTGTTTAGCAAAATAAGGTTAAAATTGAATTTGAAATTGGTGAAGTCGTTTGAAGAACTTGATTGTTGGAAGAAAGCTGCGGCATTAAGAAGGAAGTTGTCGGCATTGGCTAAATCTTTCCCCTCTGACGAAAAGTTCAAATTAACTGACCAGCTTGTGCGTGCTTCGCGCTCAGTCACTGCAAATCTGGCCGAGGGATTTGGAAGATTTCATCACCAAGAGTATATCCAATATTGTCGACAAAGTAGAGGTTCCCTTTATGAAATAATTGATCACCTAATTGTGGCTTGCGAAGAAAATTATATTTCAGAAAAGGAGTTGGATGAAATGCGAGACGAAGTGAATAAATGTCTGGCCGTCCTAAACGGATTCATCAACTATTTGATGAAAGCAAAAGAGCGGGATTCCGTTAAGGAACCAGAACTTATATACCCTATAGATGACCGTGAAGACCCACTCAGACAACGGATAACTAATAACGGATAACGGATAACGGATAACGAATAACAAACAAATGCCCAAACTAACAATAGACGGAATCTCAATTGAAGTCCCGGAAGGTACAACGATCCTAAATGCTGCAAGGCAAATAGGTGGGGACCTGGTTCCTCCGGCTATGTGTTACTATACGAGTCTGAAAGAAACTGGGGGGAAATGCCGGGTTTGTCTCGTGAAGGTTGCTCAGACGTCGACGAAGGATCCTCGTCCAATGCCGAAGCTGGTGGCCTCTTGTCGTACAAATGTTATGGATGGCATGGTCGTAGAAAATATCACGTCGCCGGAAGTGCTTGAAGCTAGAAAGGGCGTTGTTGAACTGTTATTGATCAACCATCCACTCGATTGCCCGATCTGCGACCAGGCTGGTGAATGCGACTTACAGAACCTCGCATATGAACACGGTGTCGCCAAGACGAGGTATGAAGAAGAACGGCGGACTTTTGAAAAGATCGACATCGGGGATAAGATTAAGCTGCACATGACCCGTTGTATTCTTTGTTACCGTTGTACATTTGTAGCCGATCAACTTACTGACAATCGCGTTCACGGTGTTTTGAACCGCGGTGACAAATCAGAGATCAGCACATACATTGAAAAGGCAGTCGATAACGATTTTTCCGGAAATATGATTGATGTATGCCCGGTTGGTGCTCTTACTGACAATACATTCCGATTTAAAAGCCGGGTATGGTTTACGAAACCACTTGATGCTCATCGACATTGCGATAAGTGCTGTGGCAAAGTCGTTCTCTTCACGAAAGGTGATGAAGTATTGCGCGTTTCTGCGCGAAAGGATATGTATGGTGAAGTAAGAGAATTTATTTGTAATGAATGTCGCTATGATCACAAGCGTCTCAGTGATTGGGAGGTCGAAGGTCCCCGGCATATCGACAGGAATTCAGTGATATCGCAAAACCATTATGAGCAAATCGATTTGCAAAAATTAAAAAAGGAAATTGATCGCCAGATTGATTTTGAAAAAGGAAAGCAATTGCCACAATCCAATACATCGCTTTTGACATGATGGCTTTTTTACTATATAAAGCAGTTCTGGTAGCAGCGATTTTTGGAATAACGCTTTTTATAGCTGCTTACTCCACTTATGCCGAGCGCAAGGTTGCCGCATTCCTGCAGGACAGGGTAGGACCTGATCGCGCGGGTCCGTTTGGTATACTCCAACCGTTGGCTGATGGATTGAAGTTTATTATGAAGGAAGAGATCATTCCAAACGTTTCGAATAAGGGATTGTTTATCCTGGGCCCGAGCATAGCAATGCTCACAGCATTAATGGCAGGTGTCGTTATCCCGTGGGGAGGTTTGCTTGTAGTTGGAGGTGAAAAATACAGTTTGCAAATAGTTGATTTGAATGTCGGTATCCTTTATGTTTTTGCCGTTGTTTCCATTGGTGTTTATGGCATAATGATCGGCGGATGGGCATCTAACAATAAATTTTCTCTGCTGGGTGCAATCAGAGCATCTGCTCAAATGATCAGCTATGAGATTGCAATGGGGTTGTCCATCATTGCGCTGGTAATGTTTACGGGTACACTAAGTTTAAGTGAGATCGCCACCATGCAAGCAGGTGGTGTTGGTTCAGACTGGAACTTTTGGAATGTTGTGTACCAGCCGGTAGGTTTTCTGCTCTTTTTGATTTGCGCCTTTGCCGAATGTAACCGAACTCCTTTTGATCTGCCTGAATGTGAAACCGAATTAGTTGGAGGCTATCATACCGAATACAGCAGCATGAAACTCGGATTCTATCTTTTTGCGGAGTACATCAACATGTTCATTTCTTCTGCTGTGATTGCTACGTTGTTCTTCGGCGGATATAATTTTCCGTTTATGAACGACCTCGGACTCGATCAAAATCTTATCACCATACTCGGAACGCTTGCTCTTTTCTTGAAGATCGGTTTCTTTATCTTTTTCTTTATGTGGATCAGGTGGACCATTCCAAGGTTTCGTTATGATCAGTTGATGAATTTAGGATGGAAAATAATGATACCGCTGGCAGTTCTTAACATCTTAGTGACTGGTCTATTTGGAATTTTGTGAATGTTTTAACGAAAAAGAAATGCTAACCAATCGCTCCAAAGTAGTTGTAAAGAAGGAAATGAGTTTCTGGGAAAGACTTTATCTTCCGGCAATATTGGGCGGCATTGCGATTACAATAAAACATTTTTTCAGAAAGAGTTCTACAATAAGGTATCCCGAAAAAACGCGTGAAATCAGTGCTGTCTGGCGTGGTCAACATGTATTAAAACGCGATGAAAATGGAGCTGAGCGTTGTACAGCCTGTGGGTTGTGCGCCGTTGCTTGCCCAGCCGAAGCAATTACAATGGTAGCAGCGGAACGAAAAAAGGGTGAGGAAAAATTATACCGCGAGGAAAAATATGCGTCCAGTTATGAAATAAACATGCTGCGTTGCATTTTTTGCGGACTATGCGAGGAAGCGTGCCCTAAGGAAGCAATTTTCCTAACCGACCGTATTGTGAGTACAGACTACGGCCGGGGAGAATTTATTTACGATAAGAGCAAGTTAGTTGAACCCACGGATGAGCGGATCGATGTTTCAAAGCGTCAAACGCAAGCCGTCCTTCGGTTTAAAGAACAAAAAAATTATAGTCACAACAAATAAGCATCAGTGGCCCTCAACCTGTTTTACTTCCTTTCATTCGTTGCGATACTTTCGGCGCTTATGGTTGTGTTTTCCAGAAACCCGGTCTACAGCGTGTTGTATCTTATCGTGACATTCTTTGCAATAGCTGGTCACTATGTTTTGATGAATGCGGAATTTCTTGCGGTGGTCCACATGATTGTTTATGCTGGTGCAATTATGGTCTTGTTTCTTTATGTAATAATGCTTCTAAACCTTAACCAGGAGACAGAGCCGCATAAGAATAATCTTTTAAAAATTGGCGCGGTAATATGCGCCGGAATGTTGCTTATTGTAATGGTCGGTGCGTTGAAAGGGACGGAGGTACTGGTGCCTAGTGACTCATCCGCAGCGGGAATTGGCGACGTGAAGTCTCTGGGAAAAGTTCTGTTTACAGATTTTTTGCTTCCATTTGAAATTGCATCGGTGTTGTTGCTGGCTGCTATGGTTGGGTCAGTGATGCTCGCTAAATCCGATAAGAAAAATAATGTGAATAACTGAAATGATTCCGATAGA
>CAMLER010000220.1 GCA_946478915.1 uncultured Chryseolinea sp. | reverse complement strand
AATCGTATCGCACGTCGAGCCAGACCCGCTTACCGATTACCTGATTACCACCTGATTACCTTCTCCTTAAACATGTGTCAGCCGTATCTTTCGATTCATATTAATTGCACGCCCTTTGAGTCAGACACCGATTACCTTCCTCTTAATACAGGCAATAGCCGAGTACTTCGGTTGTACTTAAATCGTATCGCACGTCGAGCCAGACCCGCTTACCGATTACCTGATTACCACCTGATTACCTTCTCCTTAAACATGTGTCAGCCGTATCTTTCGATTCATATTAATTGCACGCCCTTTGAGTCAGACACCGATCACCTTCCTCTTAATACAGGCAATAGCCGAGTACTTCGGTTGTAATTAAATCGTACCGCATGTCGAGCCAGACACCGTTTACCGATCACCTCTCTAAGACCACCACGGTAACGGCAATTCCAACTCTTTAACCGATGGAATCACTAAGTCGGGTTTAAAAGCAAAATGAGAAACATCTTCTTTGCGCGACACGCCTGATAGAACGAGAATCGTCTTATAACCCATCTGAACACCACCCTGGATGTCCGTGTCCATCGTATCGCCAATCACGGTCGTCTGCGCAGTCTCAAGTCCAATAAACTTTCTTGCTGACCGCATCATAACAGGCCCCGGCTTACCAATCACAAATGCCTTAGCACCCGTTGCTTCTTCGATCATAGCTGTTGTAGCAGCAATACCCAGGTTGTTCCACCCGGTTTTTTTTGGTGAAGGATCACGGTTAGTCGTAATAAATTTTGCGCCGGCCAGAATGAGATCAACTGCGCGCTGAACCATTTCCAGGGTAAAATTTCTTCCTTCACCCAAGACAACAAAATCAGGATCAGTTTCCACCAATGTAAGTCCGTGATCGTGCAGGCTGCTCAGCAGGCCTCCTTCGCCAAGCACGTAAGCCGTTCCCCGTGTGCTTTGACTTGCTAAAAATTTGGCCGTAGCCATCGCGCTGGTATATACATGTTCTTCTGTAACCTGAATGCCCAATTTCTTTAGCTTTCTCACGGTTTCAAGCGGCGTTCTTTGACTATTGTTGGTCATAAAGGTGAAAGGAATTTTTTCCTTTACAAGCCTCTCAATAAATGCATCAGCTCCTGGGATCATTACGTCTCCACCATAAATTACCCCATCCATGTCAATTAGAAGGCCGTTTTTCATTTTTTAGTGATCTTGTTGTAGATGCAATGTATATAAACAAAATCCGAGAGGCACAAAATTTTGCATCGGCACCGAAATTTTCTTTGGTACTTTAGAAAAAGAACCTGACTTTTAATGGCCAAAATTTCATTCGATCGAAAAGCACCGCAATGTTGCTCAAGGGTCGATTCAAATTTCGCTAAACCAACCACCTAATAAAAACCAATGCAAAAACTGCAATCCACCGACTACGTAGTCTTTCTAATTTATTTTGTGATCGTAGCCGGTTATGGTTATTGGATCTACCATCGAAAAAAGAAAGCGCAAACCGACTCTAAAGACTTTTTCCTGGCCGAGGGATCACTTACCTGGTGGGCTATTGGCGCATCGTTGATTGCATCCAATATTTCCGCTGAGCAATTCATCGGCATGTCAGGTTCTGGTTTCAAAATGGGACTTGCTATATCCACGTATGAATGGATGGCGGCAGCAACGCTGATCATTGTCGCCATATTTTTTATCCCCGTATATCTGAAAAATAAGATCTATACCATGCCGCAATTTCTTAATCAGAGATACAACGGCACGGTGGCAATGATCATGGCCATCTTTTGGCTATTGCTTTATATCGTTGTTAACCTGATGTCCATATTGTATCTGGGTGCCCTCGCTATTAGTGGTATTACAGGATTTAACATTTACTTGTGCATTTTCATGTTAGCGATCTTCTCCATTTTTATCACGCTGGGTGGAATGAAGGTAATTGGATACACAGATGTTATCCAGGTTTTCTTTCTGGTGCTTGGTGGACTCGTCGCAACTTACATCGCACTTAATCTCGTTGCGCAAGAGGCAGGACAAGAGGGGCTCCTTACAGGATTCAGGTTGCTGCAATCGGAAGCGGATGACCATTTTCATATGATCTTTGATCGGGATAATCCGAACTATATGGACTTGCCTGGCTTAACTGTATTGATCGGCGGCATGTGGATCACCAATCTTAACTATTGGGGTTGTAACCAATACATTACTCAACGTGCCTTAGGAGCCGATCTCGTGACAGCCCGCAATGGAATTCTTTTCGCAGCATTTTTGAAATTGCTTATGCCTGTGATTGTTGTCTTGCCTGGTATCGCCGCATTCGTATTACATCAAAAGGGGTATTTCGCAACGGAGATGCTGGACTCAAAAGGAATCATAGATGTGAACAAAGCGTATCCATCTCTTCTCAACCTGTTACCCACAGGACTGAAAGGACTTGCCTTTGCAGCGCTGACCGCGGCGATCGTAGCATCGTTAGCGGGTAAGGCAAATAGTATTGCTACCATCTTTACATTGGATATTTATAAGAAAGCAATCAACAAAGAGGCATCGGAAACGAAAATGGTCTGGCTCGGTCGTTTGTCCGTCATCGTTTCTATTGTGCTGGCGGTGCTTCTCTCGTTGCTAGTCGGTGAAAAACTTATGGGAGAAGGTAAGCAGGGTTTTCAGTACATTCAAGAGTACACGGGATTTGTATCCCCCGGCATTTTCGCGATGTTTATCCTCGGATTTTTCTGGAAGCGAACGACATCAAATGCAGCGTTGTTCGCTACTGTCGGAGGTTTTGTTTTCTCACTAATTCTTAAAGTCCTCCCCAGGTTTGTCGACCTTTCCTTTTTAGAGACCTTTAATTTTGCAAAATTAAATTCCGATGGAGTTTATGAAATTCCATTCCTGGATCGAATGGGATTCGTCTTTATATTTTGTGTAATTGGGATGAGTATTATTACCAACATTGAAAATAGGAGAGGTGTTAAACCAAACGGACTGATAGTTGAAAAGAGTATGTTTAAAATGTCGCCCGGCTTTGCCGCCGGCTCACTTTTGGTTCTTGGGATACTGGTTGCATTGTATACAGTTTACTGGTAAGCATAGATTTTATTCGTCCGAAAGCCACGGTTAAGTGCCGTGGCTTTTTTATTTTTAGCACATGAATCGTATCGACAGATTAACTGCAATTCTCATCCAAATGCAAACGAAACGCATTATCAAGGCTGAGGAAATTGCCGATCGTTTCGAGATCAGTTTGCGGACGGTGTATAGAGATGTGAAAGCTTTAATGGAAGCAGGTGTTCCAATCGGTTCGGAAGCCGGAAAAGGATATTTTATTGTCGATGGATATCATCTTCCTCCCGTGATGTTTACGCAAGAAGAAGGAAGCGCTATGTTATTTGCCGGGAAACTGGTTGAAAAGATGACAGACAATTCAATCAGGAAAGAATTCGATTCCGCGCTTCTGAAAATTAAGGCAGTACTGAATGAAGCTGAAAAGGACCACCTTGAAAATCTGCATGCGCATGTAGAGGTAAAGAACATGCCTCATGATCAGCCACCGTTTCCAAATGATTTTCTTACAACCATTCAGAAAGCGGCTGTCAATAAAGACGTTTTGAGAATGGAGTATGCAAGTAACTATTCTGAAGAACTGACAACCCGTGAAGTCGAGCCAATTGGATTGTTTTATTACAGCAACGCATGGCATCTGATAGCTTGGTGCAGACTACGGTCGGGCTACCGCGACTTTCGAACAGATCGGATCAAAACCATGAAGTCGACGGGAATAAAGTTTGATTCAAGAAACTTATTATCTCTGCAGGAGTATCTTGCCACCGTTGTGCAGGGTAACAGAGAAGTCGAAAAGGTGGTAGTGTTATTTGATAAGCGCGATGCCAGACATATCGGCCATATGAAGTACATGTATGGATATGCATCCGAAGAAGAATTAGACGCAAAGATTCGCATGACATTTCTCACCGGATACATGAAATCCATTTGTCGCTGGCTCCTTATGTTCGGTAATAGTGTAATTATCGAACAGCCTGCAAAAGCAAAAGATATCATTGCTGAGTTGCTTGAAGAATTGAACTTTCATTATCAACAACAGGTTGTTTCACAGTGATTGAATTTTATTGAAAGTCAGACATTGTGGATATAGAGCAGTTCAATATTGAATCAAAAAAACAGTCTCCCGAAAACAAGAAATTTTTGCAACGTCTGAAGCATAAGGATCCTCGTTGGGTGGATGATATTTTTCACGATGTGCACGACAAAGTTTTCGAAGAAACTGAGTGTCTGACTTGCGCGAATTGTTGTAAGACCACTAGCCCCATATTTTACGAAAACGATATTGACCGGATTTCGAAGTTCCTGAGGATAAGGCCCGGCGATTTTGTCACAAAGTATCTACGGACAGACGAAGACAACGACTATGTCTTAAAATCGGCGCCCTGCCCATTTCTTGACAACGAAAATTATTGCTCGATCTATGAAGCGAGGCCGAAGGCTTGTAGGGAGTATCCCCATACGGACAGGAAGAAAATCGTGCAGATCATGGACCTTACACACAAAAATACACTGGTGTGCCCTGCCGTATTGGAAATGGTGGAACGGTTAAAAAAAATCTCCGGGATTTAATACATTCGTGACTGTACTTAAACCTTTTCAAATGAGAATCACACTCTGCCTTCTCGTTCTATTTATTATTCCTTCATTTAAGATAGATGCTCAGCTTCGCTTGCCAGTTGTGTTTGATGATCACATGGTCATTCAGCAACGAACGGCAGCGCCAATCTGGGGATGGGCTCACCCTTCCCAAAATGTGACGATCAACGTAAGCTGGGATACTACTACGGTAAGAACAAAAGCAAGCAATGGCACATTCTGGAAAACATCGATCAATACACCTGCCGCTGGAGGACCACATACAATTACAATCAAAGCCGGTAGCGACGTAGTTACGTTGGATGATGTGTTGGTAGGTGAGGTATGGCTCGCGTCCGGTCAGTCAAATATGGAGTGGAGCATGCAAGCTTCCGGAGATGGCAAAACGATGATCGATCAAATCAATGAACCGAATGTACGATTGTTGAACATTCCAAAATCATCAGCAAATACGCTGCAGCAACGTGGCGAAGGTAAATGGGCTATGTGTAATCGTGAAAGTGTTTCAAGCTTTAGCGCCGTTGCTTATTTTTTTGGAAAAAAGCTGAGTGAGCAATTAGGTGTTCCAGTCGGATTAATAAATTCCAGTTGGGGTGGTTCGCCGGCTGAAGTGTGGTTGCCTGCTGACGTTATTGAAGGAAATGAGAAGCTGCGGGCATCTGCAGAGAAGTTGAACGCGACTCAACCCTGGTCGCCAGTTGAGCCCGGCGTGCTGTTCAATGCAATGATAAATCCACTGATTCCCTTTCGGATTGCCGGCGCGATATGGTACCAGGGTGAATCCAACACCGCCTCCCCATCGACTTACAAAGATCTGATGGAACAACTCATTACAAGCTGGCGCAAGCAATTTCAATCGGACCTACCATTTTATTACGTCCAAATCGCGCCCTATAATGGCTACAATGGTGAGACCGGGACATTGATACGCGAACAGCAAGTGAAGATGCTTGATATACCGAATACGGGCATGGTGGTTATATCCGACCATGTAGATGATATAAAAGATATCCATCCTCAGTACAAGAAACCGGTGGGCGAGCGGCTGGCTAATGTGGCTCTTGCCAAAACATATAATAAAACGACTATCGCATATCAAAGTCCATTATTTAAATCGATGAAAATCGAAAAGAATAAGGTGAGAATTTATTTCGACCATGCAGAATCAGGACTGCAGGCGAAAGGAAAGGAACTTACTGAATTTATGATCGCGGGTGAGGATAGAAAATTTTACCCTGCAAAAGCGAAAATAGAAAAGGGAACAGTTGTCGTATCAGCCAAAGAGGTAAAGAGTCCTACGGCCGTGAGGTTCGCATGGAGCAATGCTTCAATTCCAAATCTCTTTAGTTTGGACGGGCTGCCTGTGCCGAGCTTCCGGACTGATTCCTGGGAATAATAACAAAAAAAGTACTGCCCGGGTGGCCGGGAGTACTTTAATCATGTATTGTGAAACCTAAGCTACCTGCGCGGCAAGCTTTTGATTCAGAACAGATTTTGGAACAGCACCAACCTGTTTGTCAACGATCTGGCCACCCTTAAAAACAAGAAGGGTAGGGATGTTACGTACGCCAAACCGGGCGGTGACATTGGGATTTTCATCAACATTGAGTTTACCAATGACTGCTTTGCCATCGTAGTCGTTTGCTAATTCTTCAACTACAGGCCCGATCATTTTACAAGGTCCGCACCATTCTGCCCAAAAGTCGACGAGAACCGGCTTGTCGGAGTTAATAATCTGATCGAAGTTGGCATCATTAAGTTCAATTGTCTTTCCCATTGGCGTATAAATATTTAATGTTAATAAGGATTCATGTATCGAACGCAAAGGTATATTTTTTAGTTCAAAGTGCCACCAGGCTTAAATTCAATGGGTTAAACCATGCACATCACATCACCTCAACTTCCAGCGCACCGGCCTTTTTCATCTTAATTGCCATATCATTGATAGGATTGACCCTGAACTTTCGTGATAAAAGTTCCAGACTGATATTCTCTTTTTCGTCCTGGATTTTCAGGAAGAGTGGTGTATTTCCGGCATATGCCTGACACACTTCCTCAATTACACCTATCATGCCTTCGCTGATATCGGATGAATTAATTTTTAGCCTGACACCCTTGCTTCGTTTGATTCCGAGTTCATTCAACAGTTCGATATTTCGAATCTTAACTTCGATATTTTGTTGTCCCCAGTTGTTTTTGATAACGGCACCTTCAATAAAAAGAAACCAGCCGAGGTTCATGAAATTTTTGAATTTGAGGTAATCATCCCCGAAGAGGGTGAAGGTGTAATTTCCAGAATAATCTTCAAGGGTGAACTTACCGAAGGGCTTACCCGTCTTCGTCGTCCGGTGTTCCACACCCGAAACGATGCCACCAAGTTTGATTTCTCTTCCAAGGATCGCGTCAAGGTCAACGAGCTCGCTACACGACGTCTTGCAAAAAGCCTGCATCTCAAATTTGAAGTTGTCAAGAGGATGTCCGGAGATGTAAATTCCAACAACTTCTTTTTCCAGGTTTAACTTTTCAATTTCAGTAAAAGGTTCAACGTAGTCGAGTTTCGGTTTCGGCATCACAACGCCTGAGCTACCGCCAAACAGACTCACTTGAGCGCTTTGTTCATCCTGTTGTGTTTTTGCTGCGTACTTCATTGCCTTTTCCAAAAGGTTGACCTCACCATCTTTCGCAAAAACATATTGTCTTCTGTGGATGCCTGAAAAACAGTCAAACGCTCCGGATAGCGCAAGACATTCAAATGTCTTTTTGGTAACACTTCTCTGATTGAGCCGCTGTGCAAAGTCAAAAATATCTGCAAAGGGTCCCTTTGCATCGCGTTCCAAAATAATCGCTTCAACGGCAGCATCGCCCGCTCCCTTAATAGCCCCAAGCCCAAAACGGATTTCGCCAAGTTTGTTCACTTCGAAATACACCCCGCTTTCGTTCACATGTGGTCCTAGAACTTTTATGCCCAGACTTCTGCATTCTTCGATAAAGAATGTGACGTTCTCCAGGTTGCTTTGAGAATGTGTCAACACCGCAGCCATATACTCTGCAGGAAAGTTAGCTTTCAGATATGCCGTGTGATAGGCTATCAATGAGTAACAGGTGGAGTGCGATTTATTAAAAGCATACTGTGCGAAGGCTTCCCAATCGGTCCATATTTTCTCGCAGATCTCAGCCGGATGCCCGTTTGTTTTACACCCCTCGAT
>CAMLER010000219.1 GCA_946478915.1 uncultured Chryseolinea sp. | reverse complement strand
CTCGAACTCGCGACCCCGACCTTGGCAAGGTCGTGCTCTACCAACTGAGCTACTCCCGCATTTTGGTAGTGTGGGTGTGATGAAGTGGGATGCAAATTTAAGTCTGATTACTAAATTTCCAAATCACAACAGTCCTTATCAATAATATCCTTTCTACGTTAAAACCTTAAAAATTATATCGTGCAGCGGCTTCATGTGAATCCTGAAATTGGCCCATGCCACTGCGTGGATGACGCCGATTATTGCCAGGGTACCAAGCCCTACCAAAATGTTGCTGCTATAAATAGCAAGAAATCCTCCTGAAACCAAGGCAATTACGCTCCACAAAAGCAAATAAAGCCTGGTGAACGGCATGAGCCTGTATCTCAAAAAAATGACACAACCATTGCTTGTCGGAGCAATTGTACCTTCGGCCACTGGCACAAAACTATTAATGCGCCTTTGCCTGATAATCAACTGGAACCGGTCGTCCTTCACCCAGCCAGTCAATAAGCCTGGCTGTGATCCAGGCTCAATAGCCTGAGGTGAAATGATCTGATTGATTCGCAGCAATACCTCATCCCAGTGATGGGATACTACCATTGTCTCACTTTCTTCCGGGAGAAGTGTCACTTCAGAGCGATGCAGGAAATTTCAACATTTACATCCTTGGGCAAACGACTTACTTCAACGGTCTCACGCGCGGGTGGCGCTTCTTTAAAATACCTTCCGTAGATTTCATTAACCTTTGGGAAATTATCCATGTCCTTTAAGAATATGGTCGTTTTCACTATTGCATTAAAATCCGTTCCAGCAGATTTCAGAATTTCCGAAAGGTTTGTCATCACCTGGACCGTTTCTGCTTCGATATCTGAGGTGATGATCTGTCCTGATGATTTTTCGATTGCAATCTGGCCGCTCACAAACAGCATGCTGCCCGCCTGAATCGCCTGGCTGTACGGACCGATCGGTTCGGGAGCCTTGTCGGAATAAATCACCGTCTTTGTCATGATTAAAAGTTTAATGATTCTCCAAAAGTAAGATTTAAAGATCAGATTGGACAGCGCTTCACTTTGCTATCTATTATGTCGGAAGCTTGCGACCTACCTGACCGACGGTCGGGAGCCCTTGCATTAAGTTATTGTTAAGTGTGAACGCCGCACAGGCTTTTGACGTATTTTTAACCAACATTTAGTATTGGAAAGCGAGCAAATAACACAACAAGACAGAACCAGGAATAATGTCCGAATTGCCCTCTACATCGTAGCGAGCTTTCTGTTGTTTCTTTTTGCACTGGAACTCATGACCTCGTCTCTCCAGCATCTGGGCAAAAATGTCATTAATACCATCGTTTTTGCCACTGCGAATCCATTCACGGGACTGTTCATAGGACTGCTTATTACAGCGATGTTACAAAGCAGTTCCACTACAACCTCATTGACCGTTGCCCTGGTTGCTTCAGGTTCGATCACCCTTGAAAATGCCACGCCGGTGATAATGGGAGCCAATGTTGGAACAACGATCACGAGCACCATCGTTTCATTGGGATTTATAAACAAAAAAAATGAGTTCAGACGCGCGGTATCGGCCGGGACTTATCACGATTTTTTTAACATCCTCACAGTAATCATCCTATTTCCGCTCGAGTATAATTATGAATTCTTGTCTTCGACTGCTGAAGCAATTGCCGGTCTCTTTTATACTTCATCGGGGCCAGCCGTACCCGGCCCTACATCTCATTTTTGGCTGAGCTTTAGCCCTATAATTGACCTCATCACAGGAATTATTCCAAGCCCTTTCTTTCTTGTTGTTCTGGGATTGATACTATTATTCACTTCAATCCTTCTTTTTAGAAGGCTGATTTCAAATTTATTGGACGCAAAAATGCCCGAGGCATTCAGTCGTTTCTTTTTCAAGAGTCCTTTGAAATCTTTCACCTGGGGCCTTATTACCACAGCTGCTATTCGTTCAAGCACCATTACAACCTCGGTGGTGGTACCAATTGTAGCAAAAAGGATCGTCAAGCTTAAGCAGGCCGCACCATTTATCATGGGTGCTAATGTTGGTACGACGGTGACAGCCTTTTTTGCAGCATTGCTTTACGCGAGCAATGCTGATACATTAAGTATTGCGATTGTGCATTTTCTTTTCAACTGTATTGGTGTCCTTGTATTCTTCCCTTTGTCGGTATTGCGCAAGGTACCTATTGCTTTGGCAAGCGCCATGGGGAAGCTTACGTTGAAGTATAGGTTGGCCGGCTTCGTGTATTTGCTCACAACATTTTTCTTTTTGCCATTTTCACTTATTTTTTTCAGCCAGGGTTCCATACAAAGTTTGGAAGTGACTTACGAAGAATCTCAAGCAACAGGCTCAACTCGTTATAGGCTTCTGACTCAATTCAATAGGCGAACACAAAGCGGTGAGTGGATGCGCTTTAACCAGACCGAAGACGAAAATGCACTGCCCGATGTGATTTATCCGATAACCCTTAAGAACAATACCCTGTTTATAGGGAAGTCGATGTTCTTGTTTAATAGACCAGGGTTTTGCTGGGACGGCGAGGGTGAACAAGGGACCTACCAATCGTGCATTGAGACAGTCCTGCCTTCATTGGAGATTTCCAATATCAGGTTTGATTCTGTTTATGTTTGCCGGGTAGTATACGATAACATGACAGATTCGCTGATCCATAGATATTACATCAGCGCACCTTACAAGATTTATCTGAAGCACGAGGTTACAACTCCTCAGGAAATTACCACTGTCCTGGAAAAGGTGGTTAGCTTCGAAAGCCGTTAATCTGGGGCAATTTTACAATTCTTCTCTCTATATTGCATTATTAGATATTAAAACGTGTTAAAAGATTCGGTCTTGAAATTTTTGAAGTTGGATAGCCTGATTGAAAATGTTACTGGCTACGTAGAGGCTCGCATTGAGCTGACAAAAATTGAATTAAAGGAGGATGTTGCAAAGACATTATCCAAGGTTTTGTTGTTTATGCTATTGGGTGCAGTCTTCACGTTGTTTATTGTTTTGATCAGTGTGGCAGTCGCGCACCTACTCGCTCGATCTGTCGGAGCCTTTGGTGGTTTTGCGATTGTTGCTGGTTTCTACCTTGTAGTTTCCTTGCTGGTGTTTGTTTTTCGCGAATCCATCAGCGAAAAACTGCAGGGGTATTTAGTCGAAGTTATGAAGAAAAAGAAAGAGTAATATGGAATTGCTGGAAACAAAGGATGAAAAGGAATTGCTTGTAAAGCAGACCGAAAAATATAAAAAACAGTTGGGTGACGAATTTAAAACCATTACCCAGAACACTGAAAAAATTGTTACTAGTGCCGTTATCATCGGCGGAACCCTTGCTGTGACGTATGTGGTTGCGCGAATGTTCTTTAAATCATCGTCAAAGCGCAAAGCCCGAAAAAAATTTAAACAATTAAACGCTGATGTAGAAGCTACCGCTGGCGCAGCCCTACAGCGGGATTCTGAGCCTGGAGTTGTGTCGAAAATTGGCTCGGCATTAGCAGCTCAGGCCACCGTGTTTTTGCTGAGCCTGGCAAAGGACAAGTTAGCCGAGTATCTGCAATCCCAATTCAACAAGGAAGCTGAACCAAAGAATGAGCATCCTTAAGATTTTGCGCGACCGCCGACGGGACGGCAAAAAATCCATAGCAGTCCTCATTGATCCAGACAAAGTTGAAGACCCTTCAAGATTATTGCACCTGACTAACCTGGCCGCCGAAACGTGTGTCGACTTTTTTTTTGTCGGTGGAAGTTTAATCACGACTTCTAATCTGGGGCAGGTTGTAAGGTTAATCAAGGAAAATGTTACAATACCTGTAGTCCTTTTCCCAGGAAACTTTATGCAGGTTGAACCAATTGCAGATGCATTGCTCTTCTTGTCGCTGATCTCTGGAAGAAATCCAGAGTTGCTGATCGGACAGCATGTGATTGCAGCTCCCATCCTAAAAAATACCAAACTCGAGATCATTCCCACCGGATACATTCTCATTAATTCAGGACCGATAACATCAGTTGCATATATTAGCAATACCACTCCCATCCCAGATGACAAATACTCACTGGCCGCCTGCACGGCGATGGCAGGAGAGATGTTGGGTTTACAATCTATATATCTTGACGCCGGTAGTGGCGCAGAAAGAGAAATCAGTGTGCGGATGATTGCCGCTGTGAGAAAGTCTGTCAGCATACCGTTGATTGTGGGCGGGGGGATCAATACCAGCCAAAAGGCGTTGAACGCTCTGGAAGCGGGTGCAGATATGATCGTTATCGGCAATGCGCTTGAGAAAAAGCCTAACCTTCTCAGCGAGATCTCCGACAAGGTCTACGAATGGAATCAAAGCATCGAAACGCGAAAGTAGCGCTGCTTTGCATTAAGGAAAATAAGCTTTTACTACATACACTATTCAACAATTAGAGCGAGTCGCTATAATGTCTCTAGTTTGTAGAGGGATAGTAGAATGACACTTTAATTCTGATTTATTATTTTGAATTCTTCGATGACTTTAACAAATATGAACGCTTATGAAATCCTTGCAATGTTGTTTTATCCTGATTTTTATTGCTTCGGGTTGTAAAGAAGCGAACCGCGAACGAATTACCATGAAACGAGATCCTCATTCTTTTTCAAATCCCCACGAAGCTCGGGTTACGCACCTTGACTGGAAAGCCACGGTCGATTTTCAGACTAAAACTATTCAGGCTACGGCAACATGGACTATTGATCGCAGCAGCGACGCTAAAGAAATTATTTTCGATTCCAATGGTCTTGAGATACAAAAAGTTTCGCTTGACGATGAAACTAATCCTTCGTTCAAAATGGAAAAAGCCGATCCTATTCTAGGGCAAGCGTTATCCATTGCACTTGGACGAGATACTAAGACTGTTTCAATAACATATAAAACCAGTCCGCAGGGTGAGGCATTGCAGTGGTTATCACCCCAGCAGGCAGGTTCGGCCAGCCCTTTTCTGTTCACGCAGTCGCAGGCTATCCTCGCCAGGAGTTGGGTGCCTTGTCAGGATTCCCCGAGCATCAGGTTCAGCTACAATGCTGAAGTAACAGTGCCCAAGGAGTTATTGGCACTGATGAGTGCAGAAAATCCGACCGAAAAGAATGCAAATGGAATGTATGTATTCAAAATGAAGCAGCCCATTCCTTCTTATCTTCTCGCCCTGGCTGTCGGTGACATTGCCTTCAAAGCAATCAGCGATAGAAGCGGCGTATATGCCGAACCTTCCCTAGTTGACACCGCAGCGTGGGAGTTTGCAGATATGGAAAAGATGATTGCCGGGGCCGAGGAGTTATATGGAGATTACCGATGGGAACAATATGACGTAATCGTATTACCTCCAAGTTTTCCTTTTGGAGGAATGGAGAATCCGCGGCTCACTTTTGCAACTCCAACAATTTTAGCCGGAGACCGATCGCTCACATCGCTCATTGCCCATGAACTTGCGCATAGCTGGTCCGGTAACCTTGTTACAAATGCCAACTGGAATGACTTCTGGCTTAACGAAGGCTTCACTGTATACTTTGAACATCGCATCATGGAAAAACTTTATGGAAACGATTATTCCGAAATGCTGGCCATGCTTTCATTGCAGGAACTCAGGAAAACGGTGGATGCACTTAAGGCCGAGAACAACTATCAGGATACCAAGCTGAAATTGAATCTTGAGGGTAGGAATCCTGATGAAGGCGTGACCGACATTGCCTATAACAAAGGATACTTTTTCTTGCGATCAATTGAAGAAAATTATGGTCGCGATAAGTTTGATAGTTTCGTCAAGGACTATTTTAACGAGAACGCATTTAGCGCAATGGAGACGGAGGTTTTCATTAGTTACCTGAAAGGATATTATGAAAAAAAATATAGCATCAATATCGAAGACAGCTATATCAATGCATGGGTTTTCACGGAAGGGCTACCCGCCGATTGCCCAAAACCCGTTTCCAAGAGGTTTGAAAAGATTGACCAACTTATCGATGAGTGGGAAACTCACAAGAGCGGGCTCGACCCTAAAAACGCGGCACAATGGAGCACACACGAGTGGCTTCACTTCCTGCGCAACCTCCCGGATTCACTTGGCTCTAAGGAAATGGAAAACCTCGATACCTTTGGAAATTTCACAAATTCGGGGAATGCGGAAATTTTAACGGCCTGGCTAACCCTTGCGATTCGTTACAATTATTCAAAGGCAGACGCGCAGCTTGAGAGCTTTCTAGTCCACACCGGAAGAAGAAAATTCTTAAATCCGTTGTACAATGAATTAATCAAAACAACCGAGGGCAAGGTAAGAGCCAAAAGTATTTATCAAAAGGCGCGGCCCAACTATCACTTCGTAGCGACCAATACATTCGATAAGCTACTCAATTGATTTTGCAACAATCCTCAACTACATATCATGTCATTCTTTAGAAAACTAAAAGCATCAGCAGGCATACTGCAGAGTCTGGATTTTGTAAAACTGGGGCAACTGGCCGAAAAAGTTGACTTGAACAAAATGGTGGGATTAGTTAGCAGTATGAAGGAGGAGGATTTACAAAAGCTTGTAAAATTCCTCGAAGGTGGCAAAAAGAAACATGAGTTCCCTGAGATTGACACCGACTTCTATGATCTTCACCAGTTGCTCACCAAGGAAGAAAGAGATACACAGATCGAGGTAAGAGAATTCATGCAACGAGAGATCAAGCCTATCGTCAACAGCTTTTGGTTGAAGGACGAATTTCCCCACCAGATTATCCCCGAAATGGCAAAGCTTAATATTTGTGGGTTAACATTCGAGGGGTATGGCTGCCCGGGGCGGTCGTCCTTGCTCGAGGGCTTTTTAGCTATGGAGATGGCTCGTGTTGATTGTTCAGTCTCAACTTTTTTCGGAGTACAAAGCGGTCTTGCAATGGGCTCGATCTATTACTGCGGATCTGAGGAGCAAAAGATGAAGTGGCTTCCATCCATGCAGAAAATGGAACTTATTGGTGCGTTTGGACTCACCGAGCCGGAGGTAGGATCAGCAGTAGCCGGAGGGTTGACATGCACCTGTAAAAGGAACGGTGACACATGGATCTTAAACGGGCAAAAGAAATGGATTGGCAATGCAACCTTTGCTGATTTGGTTATTATCTGGGCGCGTGATCTCGATGATGGTAATGTCAAGGGATTTATCGTAGAGAAAGGCAATCCTGGATTCAAAGCCGAAAAAATAAAAGGTAAAATGGCCTTGCGCATCGTTCAAAATGCACTGATTACACTAACAAATTGTGAAGTCGCTGAAGTCAATCGTTTGCAAAATGCCCAATCTTTCAAAGATACCGCCAAAGTGTTACGCATGACCAGGGCAGGCGTTGCATGGCAGGCGGTGGGTTGCGCTCGCGGCGCATACGAAAGTGCCCTTCGTTATACAAACGAACGGAAACAGTTTGGGCGTACCATTAGCAGTTTTCAAATGGTACAAGATCTTCTTGTAATGATGCTAAGCAACCTTACGGCTATGCAAACAATGGTTTGCCGGCTCTCTCAGCTTCAGGATAACGGAAAGCTCACCGATGAACAGGCCTCGTTGGCGAAAGTGTTTTGCACCCTTCGCACACGCGATATCGTCAGTCATGCGAGAGAGCTTTTTGGCGGTAATGGTATTTTAATCGATTATGACATTGCAAGATTCGTTGCCGACGCCGAAGCAATCTATTCTTACGAAGGGACAAAGGAAATCAATACGCTTATTGTTGGACGTGCGATAACCGGTCAAAGCGCGTTTGTTTAACTGTTCTTTATAAGGGCAAGGGGGTATAAGGTATAAAGGTATAAGGGTGTGGGTTGTCAACTAATAGGCATAATTACTTGGTCAGTTTGCAAAAATGTATGGAGCATTGGTTA
>CAMLER010000218.1 GCA_946478915.1 uncultured Chryseolinea sp. | reverse complement strand
CACATCTGAGTTCGCATGGCCAAGGATCATTGGACCCCATGAATTGATCAGGTCCACATATTCATTTCCGTCTTCATCGTAAAGATATGCACCCTTTGCGCTTCTGATGAAAACAGGATTTCCACCCACTGCCCGAAATGCCCTAACCGGTGAGTTGACACCTCCAGGTATGAATTGCTTTGCTGTATCGAACAGAGATTTGCTTTTGGTGAGGCCCATGGTAGTTCTTTTGGTTATAAGAATAAAAGGACTATCGCTTTTCAACAATGACCATTTCTCCTTCCGTAAACCGGATGAAAGGTATTAATGAATTGCTACGACTTTGTCTATAGTCAACACCTTCGGTAAGGTATCCGGGGATGGGTGCTTTTGCCAAAGCTCCCTGAAAATAGACACCATTCTTTTTCAACTGATTTCCCAGTATAAGCATGAGCTCATAGCCCGACGTTGCATAGTCAGACGGAACTCTGCCATGAGTTTTTACAAACTTTTTCTCAAATGCAATACATGCGGGCTTTTGAGGATTGGGAAAGTTAGGCGCAGTCAGGATGACAGGTAATGTATTGAATTTTTCAAGATCGATTGTGGACTGGCTAAGCCATCGTTCAGAACCAAGCACAATGATTTGATCCCGACGCGTTTCGATACTGCTCAATACCTTTGCATATATCAGGGCGTCATCAGATGCAACGAAAATTGATCCCAAGCTGTCCTTGTTAAGTGTAAACTGGATCGGGTTTTTGAAATCATCAAATTCTGTGGGTGTTGTAAGAATATCAAAGATCATCCTCGATCCATCCTTCGGGACCTTGTGTGCTGCTTTTACTTTCAAACCATTTTTATGTGCGGCCTGAATAAAGTTGGCTGCAAGCAACGAGTCTCTTTTGGATGCTCCGTAAAACACCATACAGTTCTTTTTCTTTGCGTAACCAGCCAAAAACTCCCCGGATTTCCGTCCTAAAGTCTCTGTATCTGGCTGATATAAAAATGCATAAGGATTAGATCCCAATAACTCGGAGTTGTTGTGGACAGGGTTAAACGTGTTGATGCGATTAGCCATGGAAAAATCGTGTATTGGTTTCGCCTCATCCTGAAAAAAAGGACCAACAATCAAGTCCGTGTTTTTTAATTCTTCAGTATTAAGAATCGTATTTATCTTATTCACTTTCCACTCAGTATCATATGCCCGCAGGCTTAGCTTCACACCTTGTTTATCGAGGGTATCAACCGCTAGCTTCATTCCCTCGTACAGATCCAACACACTTTGATTTCTCTTCGGAGCAGGTGACGGTTCGAGTGTATTGACCATAAATGGCAGAAGCACGGACACGGTATACGTATCCTTAAAATAGGTTGGCGGCGCCTCTGATATAAATTCGTTTCTCTTAAAATTGAATTTTGTGATCAGGTCTTCCAACAGCTTTTTATCTTCGGAATTGCTTTGGTCTGCTGCGAGCGCGGTTGCCAACGATCTGGCTATGGTTTGATCCTTGGGATGCTCTTCATACATCATTTTCAAGGTCTCCTGGTCAGTAACAGCCTTTAATGCAGTGACCTTTATACCCTCAATATCCGGTTGCATCTTACGGTCTTGAATAGCACTGAGCATTTTCAGTCCCTGGAAATAATCGCGTTCATCCAGGAGAATTTTTCCCAACCAAAAATTTACTTCATCCATTTTATTCCATTTCGGATGAGTTGATTTCAGTTGGGTCAATGTACTCTTTGCAACAGCCTTAAACCCCTGATGATATGCACCCAACGCATAATAAAAGGCAGCATATTCAGAGAAATTATTTTTTGCATCGTATGGAATGAGTGGCTTAAAGGTTTCCATGGCAAGATTATACTTACCGTCCCGGAAAAGCGCCTTACCATTGAAGTATTGTTTGTTGTAATCGATCTGGGCTACTGCCGATTGACCTAGGAAAGCAACGAGACTAAAAAAGAAAAATATTTTTCTAACCATACAGCGAGTCAAGTTAGGAATTTAAAGTCAGTGATTAAAACACCTTCAAATATGCAAAAGTTATTCCCATTCAATCGTGGCTGGTGGCTTGCTGCTAATGTCATATACTACACGGTTGACCCCTTTAACTTTGTTGATGATATCGCTCGACACGGTGGCCAAAAATTCGTATGCAGATGAGCCCAGTCGGCTGTCATTCCATCCGTACTGGTAACGGCCCTCAAATTTACAACCCGTTCGTAAGTTCGTTCGTCGCCCATTACGCCAACTGATTGGATAGGAAGCAACATGGCGCCCGCTTGCCATACCTTGTCATACAATCCGTGGTCTTTTAATCCTGAGATAAAAATATTGTCGACCTCTTGTAAGATACGTACCTTTTCAGCGGTAATATCTCCCAGGATACGGATCCCTAAGCCGGGTCCGGGAAACGGATGGCGACCGAGAATTGTAGAATCTATACCCAATGTTTTTCCAATAACCCGCACTTCATCCTTGAACAGTGTCTTCAGCGGTTCAACAACTTTCATCTTCATCTTCGCAGGAAGTCCCCCTACGTTATGGTGCGACTTGATGGTCTGAGAGGGACCATTTACAGACACTGATTCAATTACATCGGGATAGATCGTTCCCTGTCCAAGCCATTTTACCTCCTTGATTCTATGGGCTTCTTCATCGAACACATCAATAAAAGTTTTTCCGATTGCTTTGCGTTTCGCCTCCGGATCTGAAAGACCCTCCAATGACGCATAAAATTTTTCTTTGGCATCGACACCTTTGATGTTTAAACCCATGTGCTGATACGAATCAAGTACCTGCTGAAATTCGTTCTTACGGAGCAATCCATTGTCGACAAAAATGCAGTGGAGATTCTTTCCTATAGCGCGATGGATCAAAGTTGCTGCCACAGTAGAATCCACTCCCCCGGACAACGCCATAACTACCTGATCATCGCCAAGCTGTCTTTTTAAGTCTGCAATTGTTGTATCGACAAACTGATCGGGAGTCCAATCCTGCGCGCAGCCGCAAATATGCAAAACAAAATTGCGAAGGAGATTTTTCCCCTCGGTAGTATGCGTTACTTCAGGATGGAACTGAATTCCGTATACATCTTTGTTCTTCACCTTGTATGCTGCAATTGCAACGGATGGGGTACTCGCAATAATTTCAAAATCGCCCGGGATTTTCGCGATCGTGTCGGCATGAGACATCCACACTTGCGTATCCAAAGAGATCTCTTTCAAAAGATCGTTGTGGTGATCCACTGTTGTAAGGCGCGCACGGCCATATTCCCGCGCATGCGAGGGCAAAACCTCTCCGCCATGCTGTTGGGCGATTAATTGAGCACCATAGCAAACTCCGAGAACGGGTACTGATTTAAACCTGCCAATATCGACGGTAGGCGCGCCATTATCGCGGACGGAGCACGGACTTCCAGATAAAATAACTCCCTTTATGTCAGCGGTTAAGTCTGGAACTTTGTTAAATGGATGAATTTCACAATAGACATTCAATTCCCTTACACGACGGGCGATTAATTGAGTGTACTGAGAACCAAAATCCAGTATTAGTATCTGTTGCAACATCCGGCAAAGATAACAGAAGCACGCGCCCGAGGAGGGCGATGCAACAAAAAAATCTGATACCTCAGTATTAAGGGGTTACATTACCACTGAAGTAGAACTATGCCCAATTGTACTCCGACGGAAGAAAAGTTGTCGTAATCAAACTGATCACTCTTGTTTGTTGAATAATCGTAATGAATTGCAGCAATTATGCCTGTTCTCCTCCGTTCGCCAATCCGGACGATTATCCCAGCCTCAGGCCGCGCAAGAAATCCGAAAACGCGATCAGTGTCTGTGTAAATATTGTAATACACATTGTACTCATTCCGATTGGCGCCCAGGCCCAGACCAACATAAGGGAAGAATATCTCCTTTTCGCCCAGGGGAAAATAATATTGTCCGCTAACGGTTAGGCCATATTGATAGATGTAGTTAAAGTAGTCGGTCGTAATGGCCCCGCTTTCATTTACAAACGTTTCCCGCGGCTTGTATTGATCGTATTGGGCCCAATTGAAATCCGCACCTACTGAGAATCTTCTTTCAACACCAACAAATTTCCGAAACCCGATCTTGGCGCCCCTGCCACTCGCATTGTCAATAAATTCAGTACTGGACAATGGTAAATTCCCGTTCCAGCTAACGTAAAAATAATTCTCCTGCGCGCTGGCGAAAATTGGAAATGCAAAAAGTAATATAAGAAGATGTTTAGTTTTCATTTACAAGGTAATTTGATTGAGTAAAGGCCTGATCAATGGCTTTGATAGATTGATCTGCCAGGTTGATAGTGCTATACACGTCGCCCATATACGCATTCCAAACGACCTTTACCTGATTCCCAGGCCTGACGTTTTTGAGATCCACCAATTCGACGACAAGCGCACCGGTATTATAAGCGTAAGTGCTTATATAGGGGTACGAATAATATGATCCGTAACCGTAATAGTAGGGGTAGTAATAGTTTGGATAAACTACCTGCTGGAACAGATTGAGGTCGTTAACGACATAAACATTCACCGCGAGGTCGGGATTTTCTCTCCTGTCAACTCTTGTAAACGATCTGTCGTTGAGGTTCTGCATGATCTGCTGCAGTACCCGACGCGGAAAATGACCGTTGTTGGAGGTGGACACCAGGATCGTATCATTTGGATTTCTATCGGAAACAAAGCCAATAGTATCCGTCGGTATAGCATAAGTTGCATAAGTGCCGAAGGACGCTTCCGGATCGTAATTTGTAGAGACTACCAGCTCATCGAACAATTTCAAGCTATCCGGCTCGCTCTGACAACCATATAAAAGTGAAGTCGCAATCAGCGCTATTAATATCATTTTCATATTTGCATTTCTTCTTAAACGGAAAAATAGAGGGCAAATTATCAGTCCCTTTGTTACATAGACACGCCTAATGGCCGATAAGTTTAAATTACGTTGATAAAATCAAGCCAATACCAAAGAGCACAACAAATACCAGGGTCGATAACGCCATTTGTTTAAGATACGGATCCAACTGCTCAGATGGTTTTTTGGTAACCGCTATTCCGTTGCGAACAAAAAGCGGCAGGCTAAGGAGAAAAATCCACGACCACCAGGATGTGGCGGTTAATAAGGTGTACACGATTGCGGAAAAGATGCCAGCCAATAAGAGGAACCAATGATACATAACCGCCTTGTCGCGGCCTATGCGGACGGGTATTGAAAATTTCCCCGCCATACGGTCTGATTCAATATCCCGAATATTATTCACGTTCAGAACACCGATGGAGAAGAAACCGCAGCTCAACGCCGGAAGAATTTGATGCCATGAAATACTTTGTGTAAAAAGGTAATAGGAACCTAACACGCCTACCAGTCCAAAAAAAATCAAAACTGATAAGTCTCCGAGACCCGCGTAACCGTACGGCTTTTGTCCAACCGTGTAAGCAATGGCTGCAGCGATGCTAAGCAGCCCGAGGCAAAAAAAGAATAAGATTGCCTGCCAGTTAATGCCAAAGGAAACTATCAGTAGCATTGAACCGCTTAGAAGACACAATACAACAAAAATGACAACCGCTGTTTTCATTTGCGTTGTAGTGATCCTCCCGCTTTGTACTGCTCGCTGCGGCCCCTTGCGATCTATACTGTCAGCGCCATGAATAGAGTCACCATAGTCGTTTGCAAGGTTCGAAAGTATCTGAAGGAAAATAGTCGTGAGGATACATAATAAAAATATGTCCCATTGGAAAGCTTTATCAGCTACAGCCAGAAAGCCACCCATGGCAATACATGAAATCGCTAGGGGAAGAGTACGAAGGCGGAAGGCATGCAACCAGATTTTGAAGTCCATACTCAGAAATATCTGAAAGATACGGGGAGTTTTTCATATCAGGCAACTTCTAAAATGATCATTGACTGATCATTGAAGGTAATACGCTCTTTTGGAGATCGTCCCATCAAAGCTTTGCCCAGCGGTGACGTTGGTGCGACGACCAGAAATTCCTCACCTTCGAGTTGCACCTTTCCTATTCCAATGCTGACAAAAATTTTCTTCACATCTGTGATCACAAGACTTCCAGCAACAACTATTTCGCTTTGAACATCAGACAATCTGTCGAGAGAGCTTTTCAGCTTCAGTGCTTCTGCAAGTTGATGCGCTGCCTTTTCCCCTTCGATGTGCATCATCGATCGGGTGGTTTCATACTTATCTCCTACGCTGCTCTTGTTCTCCTCATTTGCGGCAGCTTGGGCATCGGCTTTGGCTTGCTGCGCAGTCGCTATCCGCAACTCGACATATTCATGACATTTCAATAACAACGCGCGTTTGAGAACCTTGGAATCCACAAGCGATCAGGATAGGACTTTTGAGATTTCGTCGACAATAACCGAATCAAGCGGGCTCACTTTTGAGCCAAAGTACTTCACACTTTTGCCGTCTTCATAAACAAGATATTTACAGAAGTTCCACGATGGTGTTTTACCGGTCTTGGATTGCAGCCACTTGTATAATGGGTGCTTCGATCTTCCTTTTACAGAAATTTTCGAGAACATTTTAAACGTTACGTCGTAGTTCGTTTTGCAAAATGTGACAATCTCTTTTTCGGAACCCGGCTCTTGCCACATAAAATTGTTTGCCGGAAATCCCAACACAGTAATACCAGGTGCGTATTGCCGGTGGAGTTTTTCAAGGTCAGCGTACTGGGGTGTGTAACCGCACTTCGATGCGGTATTGACTATGAGAAGCTTTTTACCCCTGAACTGATTGAAGTCAATTTCCTCACCATAAATATCCTTTATAGTGAAATCATAAATTACATCGCCAACATCCTTAGTATTGCCGAACAGGCGAGCATATAAGGACGTAAACAATCCCATGGCTATACGCCCAATTCCTGCACGATTTCCTTGTCCAGAGGCTTTACCTTGGAGGGATAAAATTTAACAGTTCCATCAGGCTTAACAAGATATTTGCAAAAATTCCAGCTAGGCTCCTGACCTGTCTTTTCTTTCAGGAACTGATACAAGGGATGTTGATCATCTCCTTTCACAGAAATCTTTTCAAACATTTGAAAGGTCACTCCATAATTCTTTTCACAAAACTCCGCAATCTGTATGCTGGTTCCAGGTTCTTGTGCACCGAAATTATTCGCGGGAAATCCCAGCACCGTAACTTTTTCACCATACTGTTCCTGCAACTGCTGAAGGTCGGCGTACTGTGGAGTGAACCCGCATTTCGATGCGACATTCACAATCAACAATGTCTTTCCCTTGTATTTGGAAAAATCTATTAGCTCGCCATCAAGCGAATTCATTTTGAAATCGTAAATGGTGTTCATGGGGTTGATCAAAATTAAAAGAATTAAAAAGAGTTTCATGGGTTAGGGTTTGAGGTTTGAGGTTTGAATGATAACTGCTAAGTGTTCGAAAAGTTATGAAAATGGGTGCTGCCTATACCAAAAATTTATTTTGGTGGTCATGACTACATCTTTTCTGGTACCGAGATTCCTAACAATCCCATAGATTTTTTCAAGACGTGTGCCACGGTGTGGGATAGCGCAATACGGAATCGAAGCTTAGCCTGATCTTCCTCGCTAAAAATCGGACTGCTTTGGTAAAATTGATTGTATTGTTTGGCAACGTCGAATGCATAGTTGGCGATGACGGCTGGCGAATATTCCTTCGCCGCGTCAGCAATTTTGGTTTCAAAAAGCGACAATACCTGCAGTATTTCGCGCTCTGCAGGCTCCAATACTTTCACAACTTCAAAGTCCTCTTTCCGAACGGCAATTGCGAGACTGTCTGCTTTTCTGATAATGGCGCGAATACGAGCATGCGTATATTGGATAAAGGGTCCGGTGAATCCCTGTAGTTGGATCGACTCATTGGGATCGAAAAGCATCCTCTTC
>CAMLER010000217.1 GCA_946478915.1 uncultured Chryseolinea sp. | reverse complement strand
TTCTGCAGTGCGTGGAATGTGCTTGTCCAATTGGGTTGTTGCGATGACTCTTATGCCATGGAAGGTGTTGCCGGGATGACCCACCGGGACTTCACGAATGCTTTTCTGACAGGAGATGGGACAGATTCTGTCGAACAAAAAGTATGTGCAACACTAGGATTGTCACCAGGAGATGGCAGCATGCAGCGACTGCGTTGGAGTGGTCTTTTCTCCGATGAAGAAGTCGGATTGTCGGAGGGAACTCCTGCCAAAATACTTGAGCATATTCTAAACAAGCGTTGGAGACTTTTGCCGGGTGACAAAGATCTGATTGTTATGTGGCATCGGTTGGGTTATTCCCTGAATGGAACATCGCGAACATTGATTTCTCATCTGACCGTCGCAGGTCGGGATGAAACTCAAACTGCAATGTCAAAAACTGTAGGGATACCGTTGGGAATTGCTGCCAAACTATTACTACAGGGAAAGATCAGCCGCCGGGGTGTGGTTATTCCTGTCCATGAAGAAATATATATACCCGTGCTGGCCGAATTGAGTACCCTGAATATTTCTTTTGTCGAAAGTGAGAGCGATGTGCATGACGCATAGGCTATACTGACAATAGGCAAGTCACTCCATATCATTTCTATGCAACTCGTACCATTGATCGACCAGGAGATCATAGCTCTCTGCTGCCTTTACTGCCAGATAATCGCACCGCTCATTTTCCGGGTGCCCTGCATGGCCTTTTACCCAATTGAACCTGGGTTTATATTTTTCATGAAGTGGAATGTATCTTTGCCACAGGTCGCTGTTTTTTGTTTTTGAAAAATTTTTTTTCTGCCACGACCAGATCCAGCCTTTTTCAATAGCGTCTACAACGTACTTAGAATCTGAATAGATACTGATAGGAATACCGGTTGTTTTTATCGCTTCAAGGCCTTTGATCACGGCCAGCAATTCCATTCTATTATTTGTTGTGAGCCTGAAACCTGCTGAAAGCTCTTTCACCGCATCTTTATATTTCAGGATAGTACCATAGCCTCCAGGCCCAGGGTTGCCCTGAGCAGCACCGTCAGTGAAGATCCGAATCATGAGGGAAAGACGTTAGATTTAAAAATTTTTACACCGATAGCCAGTAAGATCACACCAAACACCCGTCGCAAGACGGCGAAACCGGAGTTACCAATAATGCGCTCCAACCATGATGACGACCGTAGAACGATGTAAACAAAAACGAGATTCAAAAGTATTCCGATAAGGATATTCAATTCTTGATAAACGGCGCGAAGCGAAAGAATAGTCGTTAGTGTTCCAGCACCAGCAATAAGAGGAAAGGCGAGCGGAACTACGGAACTTGAACCACTCGTGCCAGGATCATCCTTAATCAGGGTGATCCCCAAAATCATTTCCATGGCAACTATGAATATAACGATGGCCCCGGCGACAGCAAAAGATGCTACATCGAGCCCGAACAAGTTCAGAATGGATTGACCAAGATACAAAAATGACACCATCAGGACTGCTGAAATCAACGTGGCTTTCTCCGTTTGGATTCGGCCCTCCCGCCTAAGTATGCTGATGACGACAGGAATAGAACCGAGAATGTCGATAACCGAAAATAGGATCAGCGTGACAGAGAAAATCTCTTTCAGATCAATCATGCCTCTAAGCTAAATAAAATTGCTTGAGTTGTGCAGCCTTTTATATTTAACCAGGGAAACCTGGTGAATCAATTCATGGTAAACAGGTTATCGTATTCGACACCGTTCAGAAAAATCGATTTAAACTGATTGTTGCTCATCTGTGGAACAAGCCCTTTTACTTTTAGCTCACCATGGTCTACTTTTTTTCTGATAAAAAAATATTCCATTAGTAACTTGCACTGTTCGATAGTGTAGAGCTCTATCAACATTTGCCGTTTGATGTGATGTGGGATTACACTGTCCTCTTTGTTTCTAAGCAACACACTCAAGTGGAATTTTATTGCGAGATGAATGGAAGCCGGCGACTCGCGAAGTCCCAAATGTTCTAAGGAGGTGCTTTTGGCTACATAAATTACTTGTGAACATTCCCTTTCACAAATATGATGGAGTAGTATTTCCTGCTGATGGCGATCGTATCTAAACAATTTTCCCTGCGGAACATTGAATACAAAAACGCTATCAACGAATGAAGAGTATCTTTCGGTTTTGGTGTCTCCAGCGGAAATGACCAGCGTCTTCTCAGAACCTATATGTGGATTTAAATCTGTGATGTGATTCATATTATAAGTTTAAGTCTTCACCAGACTTGTGTATGTCTTTGATTGTTAACATCCTTGTACACACTATTGCGACCGTTGAGGGCAATGTTTGTCTCGGGTGTATTAGTAGGGTTTTTGGGGCGGAAGTATTACTTATTGTAACGCCCGGATTCGCAGATGATCAAATAAGGAAGGTCTGTAGAACAGTAAACAATGGCGGACCACTGCTAAACAAAGCCTCGCTGTGGAAATAGAAAATTCTTGTGGAGTGTCGCGCTTGTAAATTCAATCCATGTGCTGTCAGATCAAGCAATGGAATATTAGCATTTTCGAATGCATTCGCCTCAAACTTTTTTTCGTCTTTCTCCTTCAATAAAACCGGAGTTGCTATGGCGTTGAGTTGAACCTGATAAACGGTTTCCTTTGAGGAGCCGAATTCAGGGACACCACTGGCGAAAGATTGAGGTGTGAGAAAATGGAATACCATCAGTAAAAACGAAATTCTCATTACCTGTCGGAAAGCCATTTTCATATTATCCTGATCCGCGACAAAGTTCGTGAATATTTGCCTCGAATCGGTTAAAAGCCTTCATTTTTATTACGCGGGGCATCGCTAACGATTGAGGCCCGTTTTGCTTAGAATTTTCGCAGAAAATTCATGAGCGTTTTGATCTCTTTGTCCTTCAGCGCTGGAAAATTCGCGATTCTGAAAGAGGAGGATTTCCAATCTCCATAACCTTCGCCCAATAGTATTCCGTTGCGTTTAGCTTGCTTCTTGATTTCCGCCAAATCTCCCGTTGTGACTACCGGAACTACCGTATAGGAAAGGACATCCTCATTTGAAATCAGGTGCTTGAATGCTGTTGATGTGGATAGAAACGCCATCCAATTTTCAAATCGTTCCAGGACTAACTTGTGTACAATATCAATCTCGGGAGAATTCTCCAGAGTCCTCATCAGCAGGTAAATGCCCAATACGTTAGGAGTGCATGACGTTTGCCACTTGGCCATCATGTCGACAAGATATTGAAGACTATTATAGTGACTCCTTTCATTGATCGACGCTGATTGTTGAAGTGCCTGGGGTGAACAAATCATCAGACCCAGGCCTGCCGGTAAACCAAAGCATTTCTGAACTGAAGCATACCAGATATCTGCGGATTTGAAATCCAGCTTAATACCTGCCATAGAGGAGGTAGCATCGACTGCGAGAAGATATGAAGGATTTGTTTTTTTAATTGCCCTGATAATCGAATTCGACACCTGCGTGCCATTGGATGTTTCATTTTGGGTAAGACAGATAATTCCTTCACGCTGGTCAAAAATCAATTTTTTTGGATCAAGTTTGTCATTCAGCCCAAAAGGGATCGGAACCGCCTGGGGATGTAACCTTTTTGTGTAGTCGAACCATTTTTGTCCAAACGCACCGTTGTAGAGATGATAGCTTCGATCAGTAATCAGAGATTGAGCAATTATTTCCCAGCATTCTGTCGCGGATGATGTAAAAAAGACAGTGTAGTTTTTAGGTATGCCTAGCCTTAGTTTCAGGAGCTTGATGGTCTTTTCGGCCATCTCAACAAATTCGTTACTCCTGTGATTGATGCTCAAGATACCTGCTTTGAAAGCATCTTTCACATAAGCTGGAATTTCGTCATAAACTCGGGATGGTCCTGGATAAAAGCTTATCATATTCTGCTGGATATCGATTTAATTATACGTTATTGATGTACACGGAAATGTCGTGTGGCTTGTTGTCATGATTGCCGGCAAGACTTTAGTTTATCATCTTACTTTAAATCAAAGTTGATAAATAAATTTACAGGTTCAGGAGATCGATTTAGAAAATTATGTTCTTTAAAGAAAGACAGGTTTGGAAATGACGAGAAGTCCCATATCAACGTACATTCTCATCGCATTAAATGTGTTGCTCTACGCCTGGCTAGCGGTTAAACAACAAAATTTAATGCTGAACACCAACGCCGACGCCCTTGCGATTCTTCATACTGGCGCTAACCTGAATCCGCTTACCCTGGGTGGGGAACCATGGAGAATGATCACGTCCATGTTTCTTCATTATGGGTTAATTCATCTGGGTGTGAATATGTATGCATTGTTTGTGCTTGGTACTTCGCTTGAGCCGGCTGTGGGCACTGCAAGGTTCCTCATGATCTATTTTTTTTGTGGAATCGCTGCTGGTATTGCAAGCCTCCTGTTTAATATTTTCACTCCGAGCGCCGGGGCTTCGGGCGCATTATTCGGACTGTTTGGGTATCAACTCGGTGCCGAGGTAATCGGTAATTTCCACGATAGACAAAAGCTGCTAAGTATCTTTTTAAACTTTGCTGTCTTTGTCATTATCAATACCGCAATTGCTTCCGGTGTTAATGTTGATGTGGCTGGACATATAGGAGGATTTTTGGGAGGGATGATATTGGCAACCTTTCACTTTAAGCTCCGGTGGTTCATCAGGAAAGAATTTCTTGGACTTCTTCTGTTAATTTTATCAGCCTCATTAATTGCATTGCCAAGAGATCAGGTTCACTATTATCGAATCTTCAAAAGCGTCCTTGATTTGGACGATCACACAAGCAGTCTGTATAAGACGGCTACAAGTGATGCCGGGTTAAAGGATAGTTTGGCAGCTACGTTACCAAGATGGGATTCGATCGCATCCGCCATTCGAAGCTTAAATAAAATTCCGGAGGGAGTTGAAAATGATACCGCAACTTTGAATGACTACGCTATGCTGCGCAAGCGGGGAACATATTACCGGGTTAAGCTGATCGAACGAGAGTCATACATATATTATGACAGTATTGAAATTTTGGATGGTGAATTTAAATCACTGCCGCCGCTAAAATATGTACTCAACTTTAAAATGACTCAGCAAGACGACCCAGTCGACACAGTTTCAAGTGGTATCACATTGACTTCGTCAAAGGTTTATTATGATGCACAGTGGAGAGAAACTGATGATGTTTTGTCAGCGATGTACTATCGCGTCGGAAGTAAGGACTCACTTGGTAGATGGCACGGTGTGGTAGGCGATTATTATAAAAATGGCCGGATACAGATGAAGGGAAAATACACACGAGATATGAAGGATGGCATTTTTATTTACTATTCTGATCGCAATACGTACCAATCAGCCGGCCGATACAACGAAGAACGCTCCGTTGGCAAGTGGGAGAATTTTCACTGGAACGGTGCGCTAGAGAGCGAGGTTTACTATGGAGATGAGACTTTTACAGCAAATGTGTTTGACTCATTAGGAAACCAGCAGGTAACTAATGGAAATGGAAAAGCACAAACCTGGTATGCAAATGGTCAGTTACGAGAGGAGGGTGAGTATCGAAATGGAAAAAAAGAGGGACTTTGGTTTGGGTTCAGACCGGATGGAAAACCTTATTACAAGGAAGAATATCGGAACAACCGCCTTATCCACGGGGTTTCACAGGGGACAGACGGAAGGCGATATGTTTATGATCACCTGAGCGAATACCCGTTTCCCGTCGATGGTATGCCGGCATTTAAGAAATACGTTGAGGAGAATAAACGGGTTCCTCCGGGTACTAAGCAAGGGACGGTGAAACTTGTTTTTTCGATCGGGGTGGATGGCATGACATGGAATCCAGTAGTAATTCAAAGTTTGTCACCTGAACACGACCAGGAAGCGATTCGACTTTTGACCAATGGGCCACGCTGGCGAACTTCATTGTTACACGGTCAGGAAAAAGTTCCGTCACAGGGCTACATTGAAGTAGATTTCTAAATTGTTGTTTAAAAAAATTATAATGAAATACCTGCATCTTACCTCCCGGCATTTAGCCACTACGTTAGTTCTTTTTGTTCTCGTGTACGCCGCACATACTGTGGCTGGTCAATCCCAAAAGAAATCTAGTGTTTTAGCAGCGGGAGCGACCCCCGTGCTGGTTTCTTCAGATTTTGAGTTCACTGAGGGCCCGGCCGCTGATGCTGAGGGTAATGTTTATTTTACGGACCAACCCAATGATAAAATCATGAAATGGTCGATCGATGGGACGCTGACAGTTTTTATGGAAGGCACGGGCAGATCAAACGGGCTTTACTTCGATAAGAAAGGTAACCTGTATTCTTGTGCTGACCAGGACAATCAACTATGGATGATAGATAAGGAGAAGAACGTAACCGTGCTCGTAAAGGATTTCGAAGGGAAGAAATTAAATGGACCAAATGATCTTTGGGTCGACGAAAAAGGTGGAATATACTTTACCGATCCGTTTTACAAAAGAGACTATTGGAAGCGAGGAGAAAAGGAGATCGAAGATGAGAATGTTTATTACTTGTCCCCGGAAAGAAAATTATCAGTTGCCGCATCGGGATTTGTAAGGCCCAATGGAATTGTTGGAGATGGTAAGAGACTATATGTAGCCGATATTAATGCGCGCAAAACGTATGTTTATAATATTCAAAGCGATGGCTCTCTTACCGACAAAAAACTGTTTGCAGAGATGGGTTCAGATGGAATGACGGTTGATAACGACGGTAATGTCTACCTCACCGGAAAGGGTGTCACCGTTTTTAATTCCAAAGGAGAACAAATTGAAAACATAAGTATTGACGCCCCATGGACAGCCAATGTTTGTTTCGGCGGAAAAGATCGCAAAACACTTTTTGTAACAGCAAGCAAGTCGGTGTTTACGGTGAAAATGAAAACACGCGGGAAAAAGTAAAGGTAATCGGTAAATCATGGACCGATTACCTTTTACCGATTACCTCCCGATTACCACCGATTACCCGATTACCGTTTACTTGATTACCGATTACCAACCGATTACCCGATCACCTTTTACTACTGACTCTCAACTCCCAGCCTATACATCCCAACACCAACAAAAGCATCATCCACGAACTAATCATGGTGACTTTATTACCGATCACGTATGCATCAGGTTTAAAAGTAAATTCAACGGTATGCTTACCGGCTGGAATGGTTAAAGCGCGGAGAACATAATTAGCGCGGATTATTTCCGCTTCTTTGCCGTCGATAAGAGCAACCCATCCCTTCGGATAAAATATTTCAGAAAAGACTGCAAAACCGTTGGCTTGTGATTGAGTCTCGTATTTCAAATAGTTTGGATTTTGATCCAAAAGAGTAATCGTCGCGGCGCTGTCAAAATCAAAATCTGCTACGGTAAATTTTGATCCATCGACAACCGCAGTGTTTTTCGTATCTACTTCGCATATCCGTTGCAATTCTTCCGTTGGTGATTTCACCGTGGCAACTTCAGCCACAAACCAGCCGTTACCAAGGGCACCGGGATTCGTAATAATATTGTCCGCGGCGCCTCCGTAAACCAGATACTTTGAGTTGAGCATATTCATCACACCATATTTTGAGAAGTCAACCCCACCTGTTGAGGCATCTCTTCTGAATTCATTGATCTCATTAAAAAGACATGAATCGAAAAGGTCCTGATAACGCCTTAGCTTAACCGCATGATATCCGCCTATTGAATTATGAAAGTAGGACGTGCGGGCTTCCAAAAAAATGCTTTGAGGATCGAGATTCAGAACACGGTAATATGAGTCATCTTTTAAGATCTCCTGGTCTGCCTGTGTAGCAACAAAAGGAACGGATTCGCGCTTCCGCTTGTACTCATCTTTTGTGAAGGTACGAACATCCACTGCTACAATATCGATCAATACGATCACCACGAACAATGAATAGAAAATAATTGGTGACAGCTT
>CAMLER010000216.1 GCA_946478915.1 uncultured Chryseolinea sp. | reverse complement strand
ACCTTGTATTTTATCAATCCTTTATTATGTAAATGTGTAAGCTGACAAAGTAGGATTATCCGTTAATCGTTGGGCGCACCGGGTGGAACTCGATATATGATGCGGAACCTAGTCATGTCGATCTGCCGGATTGCCAGATTACAAGTGATTAACCATAGCGCTTTCTACCTGATCAAAACAAGAATTTCATTTGCTGCACGCTCTCCAGACAAAAGCGCACCATTGATTGTCCCGGATTCTCCATGCGCGTCCGTGGCCTCGCCAGCAAAGAATACTTTCTCACTCACGGGAGACGCAAGATTCAATCGGTCTTGATTCGTCCCCTCTGGCTTAAGATAGGCAATTCCACCACGCACATACTTCTCTTTGGACCAGTCCTGGATCACAGTAATAAGTTTGTCGTTGAGATCTTTCCGAATATTTAGGGTGGCCTTGCCTGCAAAGTAGGTATCCATTTCATCCAAAATTATTGGAATAGAGTCTGTACCCAGCATGGAAAATTCAGCCGCTTTGGGTCCGTTAACGGTAAGGCTAAGCGTTTTACTCCCTTCGCTGCGACCGAGGCCGGCGTTTAAATATTCAGGAGACTCGACACCACCATACAAAAACGCGGAATCCTGTCCCCAGAAATTCATTTTGAAATCCAATACGACGCGGAAGGCGGCGTCCATTTCCATGTTTGTCAATGAGGTTGTTTTCTCAGCAGGTAGTGAGGGACTAAATGTGATATCTCCCGACTTCAACACTGACACTGGTACCGTCACAATCACTTTGTCGGCTTCTACTGTAAACGGTTCAGTAGTAGTGGGTGATAAAATTGTATCTCCGGTGATGATGACCTTCGTGCCCGAGTATTCAATAGCTTTCACGGCTTTGTTTACCTGCACTTCGGTTTGAACACTGCTGAATCGTGACAGGAGCGCGTCCTGCATCGGATTATCCTTAAGCAGTAGTCGCTTTTGGTCGCGGGTAAGTTGACTCAGTCCTTCGGATAAAGGTTTTATTCCGAGCACGTCATTGCTGGCGCCATATCTGTTGCCGATCCAGGAATTTAATATTTGGTGCACCCTCGGATTTATACCCGCGGCCTGAATAGCTTGTTGTACTGTCGTACTCGCTCCCGAGTACGATGGAAGATTTTGCAGGAATGTTTTCGCAGCAACAAAATCGGCATCGCTTTCAATTGTAATGCCGTCAACAAAACTGTTATCCAGAAAGTATTTGTCCTGAAAGCTTTGGGTAATATCTATTGTTGTCAAATCGAGTTGACTCACCATCTTACTCCAGACTGTATCGGACCCGATCACCTGATCAGCACCGAGTTCAACAGGGAAATCGTTGCTGAGGGGCGCAGGCGAGGTAAACAATAGCGACTGGGATGGCTTGTCAGACGACTTGAGTGAACGGAGGCGACCTCCCACACGATCGGAGGCTTCTAACACGATAACTTTTACGCCATTCTCGCGCAGTATGTCGGCTGCATACAAGCCTGCGGCGCCGGCGCCGATAATGGCTACTACGCCGTCATATTTGATCTGAGGCTGAGGATTTTCATCTGAACTGCATGCTGCTAACCAGGAAGGCAACACAAATCCCGCGGAAACCCCAATTCCTATCTGTTTTAGAGCGATTCTTCGTTTCACAAATCAGCATTTTGGAAACCCAAGTATCCCTCGAATTTTAGAGAAATATAAACGATTTTCGGCCTATGAATTTAAAACAGCCTTCAATGGTTAAAAAAGTCGCGGTAGTGGGGCCAGAATGTACGGGAAAATCTGATTTGTGCCAGTTTTTAGCCTCTTATTACAATACGGGATGGGTTCCGGAATATGCCCGGGGATACCTGGATAATCTCGTTCGGCCCTATGAAAAACACGATCTATTAACGATCGCGCACGGTCAGCTCAGGCTTGAAGACAAGTATGAAAAGGACTGCAAGGAGCTGATGTTCTGCGATACAAATCTTTACGTGATCAAAGTGTGGAGTGACTTCAAATTCGGCGAAACTCATCCCGAAATCCTGAGACTGATAGCAACCCGCGCGTACGACCTATATCTGTTGACTTATATCGATCTGCCCTGGGTTGCGGACCCACAGCGCGAGCATCCGCATCGACGTGAAGAACTCTACAGCATTTATTTAAAGGAAATGAAAGCCCAGCCTGTTCCCTGCGTCGAAATCAAAGGACTGGGTGATGAACGTCGTCAGAAAGCCGTTAATGCCATTGAAAAATTGTTGATCAAAAAATGAGTGTTTCTCCCGGGCCATATGAGGCCCTTAAAATTCCTGATTTCCGGTTGTTCATATTGGCTAGATTTTGTGTCACGCTAGCGATACAGATCCAGGCAGTAGTGGTAGCGTGGCAAGTGTATGAGATCACGAAAGATCCGCTCTCTCTGGGTTTAATTGGGTTAGCCGAAGCCATCCCTTCCATTGGAGTTTCGCTTTACGCCGGTCATGTCGCCGATTCCGTCCAGCGAAAAAAAATCATTATGATTTGCATTGCTACGCTGGTGCTGTGCTCAGGGGCACTCCTGTTTTTCACAATTGAACCAGGGAAATTTTTTCTCAGCTATGGCGTGTCGCCTATCTATACCGTTATATTCTTGAGTGGAATTGCAAGAGGTTTTATAACGCCTGCCCTGTTTTCCTACATGCCACAATTAATACCACGAGCATTGTATAGCAATGCCGTTACGTGGAACAGTACGCTTTGGGAAACGGCGAAAATCAGTGGCCCGGCATTAGGGGGATTTATTTATGGATTTTGGGGAATTACACCGGCATATGTTGTTGATGCGGCTCTGATGGTGGCTGCATTGCTTTTTGCAGCAGCGGTATCAACCAAAGACCTTCCTGAAAAAACAGAAGAGCAGGGAGTTATTCAGAAAATTCGGACCGGACTGCGTTTTGTCTTTAAGAACCCGATTATTTTGGGAGCGATTTCCCTGGATCTTTTTGCCGTGCTCTTCGGAGGAGCGGTGGCACTCCTCCCCATTTTTGCAGATGAGATACTGAAAGTTGGCCAGGAAGGCCTGGGAATATTGCGGTCCGCTCCCTCTGTCGGAGCCCTTGCAATGGCATTTTATATCACGCACAACCCAATCAAAAGGAACACGGGTAAAATCATGCTTTACGCTGTTGCCGGGTTCGGAGTATGCATGATATTGTTTGCTTTGTCGACCAGTTTTTGGCTGTCAATGTTTTTGCTGATGTTAAGCGGGTCATTTGATTGCGTCAGCGTTATTATCCGAAGTACATTGCTGCAGACGTTAACTCCAGAAAATATGAAAGGACGCGTGTCGGCTGTAAATCACATTTTTATTGGATCATCAAACGAGATAGGGATGTTTGAATCAGGTTTGGCTGCGAGACTGTTAGGGCTGATCCCGTCTGTCATTTTCGGGGGATGCATGACCATTGTTGTCGTGGGCATTACCGGATGGGCATCCAAGTCTCTGCGAAATTTGCAACGTCTTCATTAGAGAAAATTTCACATGCGTAAATTGGAATTATACATCCCAAATGAAATGACGACATGTAAAAATTACTTTCGGATCGGAGCCAGTATTCGATATTCGGTATCGACCTTACCCTTTGAAATATCAGAAAGCTTTCCTTTCAGCAGTCGCTTCTTTAATGGCGTCAGATAATCGACGAACATTTTTCCTTCGATGTGATCATACTCGTGTTGAATGATACGCGCTTTGAGCCCGTCGAAAGTTTCTTCCCTGGCATTCCAGTTCTCGTCCATATAACGGATGGTGAGCCTTTCCTTCCGCGACACTTTCTCGCGTATGTTTGGAATGCTCAGGCATCCTTCTTCGTATTCCCAGGGATTGCCGAGTTCTTCGATCATTACCGGATTTACGAACACTTTTTTGAAATCGGCCATGCCAGGCTCATCTTCGATAACACCACCATCAATTACAAACAAGCGAATGCTTTTGCCGATCTGTGGTGCAGCAAGGCCAACGCCACTTGCAGCGTGCATGGTTTCGAACATATCGTTAACCAGGGATTGCAAATCGGTGCCTGGTTCAATGTCTTTTGCTTTTTGACGAAGCACGGGGTCCCCGTACATTACTATAGGATAAATCATAACGGCAAATTTAATCTATAAGAAACAATCGTCATCAAAAAAAATTCAGCTTACCGATTAACACTTCCTAAATAAGATTGCAATATAAGCGTAGCGCTGATCTTATCGACGTTCGCCTTCACCTGCCGATCCTTCTTCTTCATACCACCTTCGATCATGGCTTTCATAGCCATGCTGCTGGTGAAACGTTCGTCCGCGAGATGTACCTTCTTTTCAGGGAATTTCAACTTCAATTGCTCGACGAATTTTCTTACTAAAGGCGCAATTTCAGAATCTTCGTTAGAAAGCTTTTTTGGCATTCCCACCACGAATTCGTCAACAGTTTCTTTATTGGTGTATGCGATCAGGAACTCAAACAACGTTGCAGTTTGAACAGTTTCAAGAGGAGTGGCTATTATGCGCAACGGATCGGTGACAGCTATTCCTGTTCGTTTTAAACCATAGTCAATAGCAATCACTCTACCCATGAATCATGTCTTGTAAATGAGTTGTACAAGCCCGCTGGGATAGGTTATGCTGTCAGACAATTGAAATGGTTTTCGGTCCGTTAAATTCTTGAAAAGAGGTAACCCACCGCCTAACAGCAGTGGATGGATGGCAAGCATCATTTCATCTACCAGATTTTCTTCAATTAAGGGTTGTATGATTTCGCTACCTCCAAACAACCAGATATTTTTTCCATTCTTGTGTTTCAGGGATTTGACAAATTCCGGAATGTCTTCAGTAACGAGCACAATGTTTTCGTAAGGAGCGGTTTTTTCCGTCCTGGTAAACACATAATTCTTAAATTCAGGATAAGGGGGACCAAATTTTATTATTTCCCGATACGTCTTGCCCCCCATCAAAGTAGCATCAACAGAATTAAGAAAATCCGTCATGCCATAATCATCATCTGTCAGGCACCAGTCGTACTCGCCATTAGGGCCGGTAATATATCCATCAAGGGAAACGGCAACATTTAATACTACTTTTCGCATATGGTGTTAACGCGCGACTGAAGGGAAGGATTCGAAAAAACAGAAACTAATTAAATTTGATCTTCTCAAAAAACAACTGCTTTACTTTGTTTTCAAGTGCCATTGCTTTAGGAAAAAGAATTTCGTTTTCAATCCGCGCATGGGTTATGAGACTCTTTTCGAAATCTTTCAATTCATTATAAAGAACTTTTACGTGCAAAGGAGCATTGGGAAAGAGTGAGTAATCTTTTGTTATCGTTCGTATTCCTCGCATTTCATCATCGTGAACATCGTGTTCCATCGCGAACTTTTGTACAGAATTTTTTTCCAGTAAATAATAGAGCTTGGTTGGAATAAATTTCTCTTTTGCTGTTCGCTCCAGGGAATTTATGAAACTAAACAGAGTGTCTTCTTCTTCATAGATGTGCTGAATGAAATCTTCAACAAACAATGGGAAAACAATTTTGAGGTCGCGTTCAACAGCGCGGTAATCGTCATGATTTGCTTTGAAACTCTCTACCAGTCTTGCGATGTATGGAAGCTTATGCTTGATGAAAAGAAAATGAGAGTGCTTAAGATACTCTATGATCAAATCGATCGGATAGGACATCAACGGAAGGTCTGCTTCTCTCAAATGCGATGGGTCTTCCATCTCACGAATCACCTGGTCTACCTTTAAACCGCATTTTTTGCAAACCTGTCCCAGCGTTAACTCTGAAAATTCAAAAAACCGGATGCCAAAATAATACAGCACATAGGCGTGCACATAATTCTGATCCACAAGGACCGAAATACGCGTATCTTTCAGGGCTGTCTTACTCATGCTAACCGTAAAGATAATTGAAAATTCGGGCATAGTCAGGCATTGAAGCGAGTAACTGAAAGATTTAATTTCTTAAGAAAAAGATTTGATTCTACGTCAAATACGATTAATGGCATGGGCTTGGCTATAGACTTTGACGGTCAATCTTTATTTTTGCGCAGTAGGATAAGACGAATTAACGCATTTACATGAGCGAACAACAGAACTCAAAGTTTCAAATCAGACTCCCGCTGGTCCTGTGTATTGGCCTGGCACTCGGAGTATTCGTAGGGGCGGGATTTAATACGCGCAAGCCGTCGGATGATATTGGAAAGGATGTCCAGAAGTTTAGGGATGTATTAACTCAAATTCAAACGGAATACGTTGACACGGTAAACACCAATAAACTTGTTGACGACGCGATCCACCATATGTTGAATAAACTGGATCCACACTCCGCCTATATTCCCGTTTCTGACCGAATCGCGGCAAATGAAGATCTGAGGGGAAATTTTGACGGTATTGGCGTGGAATTCAACATATTCCATGATACGATAGTGGTAGTATCGGCCCTCAGCGGCGGGCCCTCCGAAGCACTGGGTATTCAATCCGGTGATAAAATTATCAAGGTTGACGACAAGAATCTGGCGGGTGTGGGTGTCACCTCCACCGATGTCATGAAGGCATTGAAAGGGCCAAAGGGAACGGAAGTTAAAGTGACCGTTTTGAGAAGAGATGAAGAGATCGACTATAGCATTATCCGCGATAAGATACCGCAGTACTCCGTTGATGTTGCTTACATGGTGGATGACGAAATAGGATATATCAAGGTTAACCGTTTTGCGGCAACCACTTTTGACGAATTCCACCAGGCACTTTCTAAGTTGAAAGAAAAAGGAATGACTAAGCTTGTGGTGGATCTGCAAAGCAACCCGGGTGGTTATATGAATATTGCGATCGACATGGCGGATGATTTTCTTGCAGGAGGAAAAAAAATCGTATTCACTCATGGAAAGGAAAAGAAGTATGACTCGCAGGCGTTGTCTACTTCAAAAGGTGATTTTGAAGCGGGCGACCTGATAATTTTGATCAACGAGGGAAGTGCTTCTGCTTCTGAAATTCTCGCTGGTGCTCTTCAGGACAATGACAGAGCGCTGATTGTCGGAAGACGAAGTTTCGGAAAAGGCCTTGTTCAATCTCCATTTGATCTAAGCGATGGCTCAGAATTGCGGCTGACAATTTCCAGGTACTACACGCCTACCGGACGGTCCATACAAAAACCCTATGAAGATGGAGATGAATATTCCCGCGACATTCTCAGCCGTTATAATCATGGCGAATTTTTCCATGCAGATAGTATCCGGTTTAATGATACTTTAAAATACACTACACCAAAGGGGCGAACGGTATATGGCGGCGGAGGTATCATGCCCGATTATTTTGTCCCACTGGATACAACCCTGACAAGCCACTATCTCAATGAGCTTTATACCTCCACCTCAATTCAGGAGTATACGTTTGGATATGGCGAACAACACAAGCAGGAATTATTGGATAAAGGATTTGATCATTTCCTGGAAAAATTTGTCGTTACGGATAAGATGCTCGCAGATCTTGTACAAACCGGTGAACGCAACAAAGTAAAAGCTGATAGAAGAGAACTGGCCAAGAAAGAAAAACTATTCAAGGTCCATATCAAGGCTCAGATCGCGCGGAAGTTGTGGAACAATGACGGCTTTTTTCCTGTAATGAACCAAACGAACGAAATATTACAACAGGCCTTGAAACTATTTGACCGCATGCCACCGGAGCTGAGACGGACGGAGATGTAAATCGGTAATCGGTAAAAGGTAATCGGTGACTGGCTCCGCTTTTTGTGCGTTAATCAAAGAATTCTGGTCATCCGGGTTTTTCGGATGTATGAAAGAAGTAATCGGTTGGCTCGAGCATGATTTTGTACGAACTTGGCTCAAGCGAACTGATTACCTGCTTACGACATGGCCTTACGTTTATTGCCGGATCACCTGATTACCGTTATCCGTTATTAGTTATTAGTTATTAGTTATTAGTTAATCGTGGGAGTGGGTCTTGGGTG
>CAMLER010000215.1 GCA_946478915.1 uncultured Chryseolinea sp. | reverse complement strand
TTACTATTACCCGCTATGATCAAAAATTATTTTAAATCCGCAATCAGAAGTCTCCTGGCACACAAGGGAACGGCCACCATAAATGTTCTTGGACTGGTCGTTGCCATTGCATCAACGCTGGCTATTCTTACTGTCATCCGATTTGAATTAAGCTTTGATAAGTTTCACACTAATGCAGAAAATATTTACAGGCTGGTAAGAGTGAGCGGTCCAGACAAATCCGAATTCAGGTCTGGGGTTTCTTATCCGGTTCCAGTTGCTCTTAAAGCAGAAATTGCAGCACTAGACAATGTTATCTCCATGGAATATTTCGGTGGTGCCAATATCGATGTGCTCGATGCTTTGGGGGGTACGGTTGCTAAATTTCGCGAAGAATCGGGTTTCGTATTGTTGGACCCTGATTTTTTTAAGGTGTTTGATTTTAAGGACACCGGGTTCAAATGGCTTGCTGGAAATCCTGAAAAAGCGCTGACCGAACCTATGACGGTTGTACTAACCAGGAGTATGGCGGTAAAATATTTCGGCGACTCAAACCCAATAGGCCGGACGTTGCAATTTCAAAAGCAGTTTGATTTCCGCGTTACCGGCATTATAGAAGATCTCCCTGCGAACACCGATTTTCCATTCAAGGTGTTGATGTCATACGCTTCTCTGAATGTATTGGCTGGCGTCGAACGAATGCAAAATTGGTTCTCAGTAAATGACACACACAATACTTACGTAGTGCTTCGCGAAGGGGTAACTGAGACGGAGGTAGAAGAAAGGATTGCGCAGGTGCATGCTGCGCATACGCCCAAGGACCTCCACGAATTCAGGCATTACGTATTACAAAGGCTCACCGATGTTCACTATGATGCCAGGTTTGGCAATTTTAGTCGCCGGACAATTAGCCGTGAGACCATCGTCGCGCTGAGTATCATTGGAGTATTCTTGCTGCTCACCGGGTGCATCAATTATATAAATCTTGCCACCGCGCAGTCCGTGCTGCGCGCCAAAGAGATTGCTCTCCGAAAGGTAGTTGGAAGTAGTCGCAGGCAACTCATGATGCAATATCTTACGGAAACTTTCTTGATCGTATGCACTGCCGGCATCTTTGCCCTGATTCTTTCTGAGCTGTTACTGAATAATTTTCAACAACTATTTAATATCACATTTCCAGGATTGAACCTGACCGAGCCTTTTATCATTACTTCGCTGGTTATAATTATTGCCATTGTTACGCTCATTTCTGGCGCCTATCCTTCTGTCGTCATTTCAAGGTTTAGTCCCCTGACCGCACTTAAAAACAAACTTACGAATGAGACTCTTGGTGGAATGAGTCTGCGCAAGGTGCTTGTCGTGGTTCAGTTTACCATTACGCAGATGCTCGCAGTCGGAACCTTTATCGTCATGGAGCAGATGCACTACTTTCAGAATGTGAACATGGGATTTAATAAGGAGGCTGTCATCACTACGAGACTGCCAGACTCGTCGAAGGCAGAGCAAATAGCCGGGCAGTTGCGCTCGAGTTCAGTTGTGTCAGGCGTGAGTTTTAGCTTTACCTTGCCTTCCGGAGTAGCACGGCCGCGGTCATATCGGGATATTGGTAATACTGAGGCCGGCAGTATATCGGACTTTCATGTATTCGAATATTCTCCTATCGATGATCAGTATCTTTCGTTATACGATATAAAGTTGCTTGCCGGAAGAAATCTTACGATGCAGGATTCAGTCGGGAGCATACTCATCAACGAACGTTTGGTGAAAAATCTGCAACTCGGTTCTCCGTATGAGGCTGTTGGCAAAGTGTTGAAAATGGGTGATGGCAAACCTGTAACTGTTGTTGGCGTTGTGGGTGATTTCTATTCCAATTCGCTCAAGGAAAGCGTTGACAATATGGTGATGCTTGTCAATCCGGGCGACTACTATACAATGAGTGTTAAAGTAGCGAACACTAATAATGGGGACTTGCAGGAGGGGATACAGGAAGTCGAAAAAATATGGACTTCGGCGTTTCCAGACTTTGTCTTCACCTACCAATTTTTTGACGATAACATTGCTGCGTTTTATGAGCAGGAAAACAAATATGCAAGACTGTTTCAATTATTTTGCGGCATTTTTCTCTTGATCGGTTGCCTGGGACTATATGGCCTCATTACGTTTCTAACTAATCGCAAAGGCAAGGAGGTAGCTGTAAGGAAAGTGTTAGGCGCTAACCTTGGAAGTATTCTATTGTTATTTTCTAAGGAGTATATCCGCCTGATAATTATTTCGTTCATGTTGGCCGCACCGGTTGCTTATTACTTTGTCAATGACTGGCTTAGTACTTTCGCTAACCAGATCGAATTACAATGGTGGTTATTTCTGCTTCCGGGTGCAACCGTCTTATTGCTTGCTCTGCTGGTCGTTAGCGCAAAGTCATTCAAGGCTGCTAATGCAAACCCTGTTGATACATTGAGGTATGAGTAGAAGTTTTTGTCAAACATTTCAGGCGCGAAGACATTAAGGAAGATTGTTAAAATAAGACTATTTCCTTCGCGAAAATAAGAGGAGAGACAAACCATTAATGCCGTTGTTTCCCCTGGTAGAAAAAGTTAACGTACACATTCGAAAACTACTTTTCGTGGGCAAATTGCTTTTCCAACGAAATATCTTTTTCCAGGTCAGATATAAGCTTTTCATCGAGAGGGGTTAATTTAAGTGTGTTGACATTTCTCCAGAATGCTTCATTGTATTCTCCTGGCTTTATCATCATACCATACTTTAATTTTTTTGCCGACTTATTTTCTTTTCCAGGAACGATGTTGGTTGCTACGAATTCCAATGTTTCAATTGATCTTATAGTCAGCATACCAGTTTTAGCATCATACAATTCGTTCATTTCAGATTCGTGCATTCGCCGTGGATATAACTTCCCGTCGTATGAGTCGTACTCGACTGAAAAACGAAACCAATTTCTCCGGCGAATCAGACCCTTTGTGATCAATCTTTCCTCGTAAAATTCTTTTCCCGGATCTCTACTCTTCCGCTCCATCCAAATTTTCAGGATGCCAAAAGTTTCCACATCAATATAGAGCATACTGCTATCCGTACCCTGTTTTGCATTGATGCCATAGACCATCCGGTCGTGGTATTGAGTAATATTATGAAGTGTAAAGGTGTTATTCGCTGTGTCCATCATTCCCCGATTGTAACGCGCGTCATTGTTCTCGATAAGATCTGCGAGAGCAAATCCTAAGTTGTCGCCTTTGTAACCGATGCCCATACGCAAGCTCCGTCTCGTCTGACGTACATCCACTGACTCTTGCAGATGACTTTTGCGTTTCCCATCGAAATCTCGGTCATAAAGATCCACTGCCGCTTCAGTTAGCAAGACATATTTTCCATTTTCCTGTTCGATTTCTCTGAAGAAGCCCTCGAGGCAGAAGGGTTTCGTAGAATAATTTAGTGTCAAATTTCTGATGGCTTTTGAAACGATTTCTTTTGCCGTGAGATCGTTTTCCCTCACTATCACTTCCTGCAGAAGGACAGGCTTTCCTTTTAGACCAAACAAATTGTTTCTATCTGCAAGGGACGAAACCCTTCCATGAAAACTTGAATAGCCAACGTGAGATATGACAATTGAATCGGCTGAATATTCCATTGGTACGATAAAGTCAAACTCGCCATTGACATTCGCAACTGTAGCCAATGATTTACCAAGTATGCCCACCGATGCAAATGAAAGTGGTTCTTTTGAGGTCTGGTCAAAAACTTTTCCCGATATCACAATCTGCTGAGCTCGCGCACAAGCCATACTCATCATAAGCGCAATAATTGTGATGATTTGCTGACAACGAGAAACCGATACAATCATACTTGATATTTTCATCTTCTAGACTCAACGTTATTTATTCAATGCCACGGACGCATTTGGTTCTATTGGAGCGGAACCCGAAAGCCTGGCGACGATTAACAGATAACTGACAACGGAGCTTCACTCAACAACTTCCATAAAAATCCTGAATCCAATCGAGTCGCTTGGTTTCTCATAATGCTTCACACTTCGTATGGTCGATTCGTTAGGTGCATCATCCCAACTGCCGCCGAGCGCTTTCCCTTTTTCGTCGATCATCTCTGCCACATTTCCAACTACATCGAACAGGCCCATACCATTGGGAAAATAGGTTGCCGTTTGCGCCATCTTCGTCCAACCATCGTATGCAACAACCTGAGCGGAACAAGGCTGCGGATCGCTCACGACTTTAAAATTCCCCAAATAGCAGTTCTTAAAATTTTTTGGTTTCGACCTGTAATTATAGGCGGCCCACCATGGATAAAGGACCTCGTCATTTACTGGGATGATGGACTTCTTTCCCTTTTGAAATTCGGCAATCGTGTCCTCAGGTATTACAACCTCCAATGTGTTTTTGTCGAGATCCCAAGATTGAAACTTTGGGTTTCCAAGCGCGGCAATCTGCCACTCTTTTAAAGTGGGAAGTCTGAATTTTACTTTGTTGAACCTTTTCTTTCCCGAATGATGATTGTACTGCTCAGTAAACCATTGGCAAAAAAGTATAGCAGCCTCATGACGGATATTTACTGCAGGGAAATCGTTGTAATTTTTCACAAGCGTGTCCTTTTTGTTCGCAGGTGCCTCATATGGAGATGTGTATTCTTTATAAAAAAGTTTTTCGTGCTCGTTGTACTCGGCAAGGTCGTAATCGCAAAGCCTTAGCAATTCTGTCTGATCTTCTTCCTCTAAAAATTTTAGAAATAGGGTATAGAATGCATTTGTCACCTCAGTCTCGTAAGCATACAAGTTACCCTTCACTAAGTGTATCGACCTATCAATCGACTTCAGGTTCAGCTTTCTGGAGGTAATAGTCACTGTTCTCAGTTGGAGTGAATAGTCCTCCAGTAGAATCGCGTGGTTATGCTTTAAGCCGGAGATTGGTGTTTTTATTGTTTTATATCCCAGGTGTGATATTTCTACCGTATCGGATGGAGCGCCGTTGACTTGAAACTCGAACTCCCCTTGGGCGCCAGTTCCGAGTTCAATGCCATGGGCCTTGATTTTTATTGATGCCCGGGATAAAGGCTGCCTGGTTTTTGCATCGAGCACAATTCCTTTTAAGAGTGATTGGGAGTTCGCTTTAGTGGGAACCAGTGGTAATAAGAAGAAGATCAGTACGATATTATTCACAGTATTGAGTTGGTTTTTTGGTGAGTGGATGCGATGGATTAACGTTATAACTTTCATGTTTGTATAACAAATATAAAATAATTTTATTATATTCACGTTTGTATAACAAATATGGTAACGAAAGGTAATTATTTAGGCGAATTCGAGGAGCTGGTATTGCTTTCCGTTGCTACCCTGGTAGATGAGGCGTATGGTGTATCGATCATGCAGTACATAAAAGAGGAAACCGGCAGGGGCGTTAACATCAGCGCCGTACACGAAGTATTGAAACGCCTGCAAAGAAAAGGGTATCTTAAGTCAAGGATGGGTGGTGCGACTGCAGAACGAGGAGGCCGAAGAAAACGCTATTTCCTATTGACTGTAAGCGGAAGAAAAACGTTGGAGGAGGCGATGAAGTTGAAAATGCAATTGTACAAACAGGTCCCCAATTTCTCTATCAAACTGACCTGATGGAAAAACAACCTCCAAAATGGGCCGATAAATTTCTTACGTGGTACTGCGATCCGGAAGTGCTCGAAGAGATCCAGGGAGACGCTCGCGAGCTTTGGTCTCAGCGTGTCACAAGCGAGGGTAAGCGATGGGCCGACCTGAAATATTGTTGGGACGTTATCCGGTTTTGCAGATGGTCTAATTTCAGGAAACCAAATCACCAATTTATTCCAGGGTATTTCGGAATTCTATGGAACTTGAATTTGAAAATATCGTTGAGGAATGCCTTTCGGAATAGGTTTGTTTTTTTAATTAAGGTATTCGGCCTGTCGATTTGCCTCGCCTTCGCCTTCGCTGTTTCAGCATTTATAATTCAGGAGTTTACATTTGACAACTATCATCAGGAGCACGATAGGATTTTTCGTATTGGATCTAAAATAGAAATTGGCGGGGATGTTACCGACTATGCTGTGTCACCTTTAGCCCTCGCGGATGCAATTTCGGAAGAGATACCGGACGTGGACCACGCATTTCGTTGTATGTATGGTGGTAGGCCGGTTTACATGATTGAGGGAAAATCCTTCAATAATGAATCTACCCTTATCGTTGAGCCTGATTTCCTGAGGGTATTTTCTTACGAATTTGTTAGCGGTAACAACAAAGCCCTTGAAGAACCCAACAAAATTGTACTGACCGAGTCAACGGCAGCAAAATATTTTGGAGCATTGGAGCCAATGGGACAGATTATTGACCTGCCATGGACGCAACTCGAAGTTGCGGGGATAATCAAAGACGTGCCATTGAATTCTCATTTGAAATTTGATGCCTTGACTTCCTGGGCTACATATGATTTCGATGAAGCATGGGATAACATTAATGCCTACACCTATGTGAAGATGAAATCCGGAACTGACATCGGCGACCTGACTCTGAAGGTAAACTCAGTACTCCGCAATCATCAAAGCGAAATTGAAGGAAAATTTGAATTCAGTCAGTCTGACAACCTGAAGATTGATGCCATAGTGGACAACGTGACGGCTATCCATTTGTCCGGGTATCGCGATGAAGATATCGTACACAAAAGAAGTTACTCCAACATATATATTCTTATGGTGGTTGTGGCTCTTTTCTTTGCCAATGGATTGATCAATTACATCAATCTCTCGCTAGCAGAACAAACCCGGAATTTGCGGCGGTTGGGCATACTGCAGGTATTCGGTGGCGCGTCGGCTGACGATAGTAAGGTTATTTTAACCAACATACTTCTTACGATTTTTTTCATCTTGCCGCTAAGCACGGTATTGGTATTTCTCAGTCTGCTTCTCGCAGACGCCTATATGGATATTTCCATTGACATGAATGTTTTCCTGAGTTTCCCATTTGTAGCTCTCGTCCTTGGATCACTGTTGATGTTTATTTTTTCTTCGCGGATAAATTCCCTGATTCTTTTGCGATCGGCAAGTATTATCAATGCGTTGAAGGGGAGAGTCAACTCTAAGCAAAATGGGTTTCAGATGCGCGAATATTTGGTTTCCATTCAGCTTTCCTTTTCGATTGTTATGATTGCCATTATAGCAATCATTTTTGATCAATTTCAATTTATCAATTCAATTGACAAGGGGTTTGAAGACAAAAACACGGTTGTTGTCAAAATGAGGTCAATGGATTTTTCCACCGCGGAAGTATTTCAGGAATCACTAAGGTCACTAAATGGTATAAAAAAGGTTGATGGGAGTTCGTTTTATCTTGACAACATTGAAACTAAGGAATTATTTGAGCTTGAAACCGAAGATGGAAGAAAAAAAATGTTGGTTGCATACCTGAATTGCGGCTATGAATTTATCGATGCAATGGGAATTCAGCTTACAAAAGGACGAAATTTTTTGAAGGATCACAGCACAGATAATTTTGGCGCGTATCTTATCAATGAGACGGCAGCGAAGGCATTCGGATGGAAACATCCTGTTGGAAAACGTATATGGGGTCCGGTGGGGACTGACCGGACGGAAGGCGAGGTTATCGGAGTAGTGCGGGATTTCAATTTCGCATCCCTTCACAGTGAGATCAAACCTCTCATTATATTTCCTGTTGCCGAGGGCTGGGGAATCGGCTACGTCTACGCGAAGCTTAATCCTGTAAGACCGCCTGATCTGATATCGACGATAGAGAGACAATATAAGAACGTCTATCCCGATTTACCTTTTGAGTGGGAGTATCTGGATTCAAAGTATCAAAGTCTTTATAGCGAAGACGTTGAAATCAGGAATATATTTGAGGTGGGTTTGATTATTTCCATTTTGGTTTCGTCGCTTGGTATTTTCACCATTTCCGCATTTATGGCAATCGTGCGTGCAAAAGAGATGGGTATCAGAAAAGTAGT
>CAMLER010000214.1 GCA_946478915.1 uncultured Chryseolinea sp. | reverse complement strand
GGAAAGCTTGTGAGGAGTCAACCCTTGTCGAAGAGCGTCGTAGAAAATTTTCTTGGCCTTGGCGAATCTCATTATTTCAAATTTTGCCAGCGGTCAGATTCTAATTGATCCACTTCAAAGATAATGGAATGATGTTTCTTATATTGAGATTTCATTTTATGATTAAACCACGCGTAAAAATCCTTTTCATTGCACTGCTCGTTGCAACGGCATGCACATCTAAAAAGGCTGCAGATCTGGTTATCAAAGGGGGCAGGATCTATACGGTAAACAGCAACAATGATGTAGTGGAGGGAATTGCCGTAACAGGTGATAGAATAACTTTTGTAGGTTCAAATGAAGAGGTAACTGAGTACATAGGCGACGATACTCAAGTGATTGAATTAGCGGGCAAAATTCTAACACCCGGATTGATCGAAGGACATGGACACCTGATGGGAGTGGGTTATAATGAACTCAATCTGAATCTGGCCGATGTCAAAAGTTACGACGAGTTGATTGACCAGGTGAAGCGTGCTGTTGCAAAATCTGAACCGGGCGAATGGATTGTTGGCCGGGGATGGCACCAGGATAAATGGGAAGTTAAACCAGAGATTCTCGTAAAAGGCTTCCCGGTACACAAGGCTCTTAGTGATGCGTCACCTGATAACCCTGTTTTTCTCAGACATGCTAGTGGGCATGCTGCGTTGGCTAATGCCAAAGCGATGGAGGTTTCCGGAGTAAATACCCTTTCAATAGAAAAATATAATAGCGAAGAAGGTGAAGGAGGAGAGGTGATCCGGGATGCGCTGGGTAATCCTACAGGTTTGTTTAATGAGCGCGCCATGAATCTGATCGACCAGCATATTCCGGCAAACTCACGCGACACGGATGCGCGAGCACTGGATCTTGCCATACAAGCCTGTCATCAAAACGGTATCACCAGCTTCCACGACGCGGGAACTGGTCGCGAAGAAATACAATTATATCGCGACTTCATGGCAGAGGGGAGGTTAGGCATTCGTCTTTATGTGATGGTAACAGGCACTGACCCACAACTGGTTTATGAATGGCTAAACCGCGGCCCGGAAGTAGATTCATCCGGACTGTTAACCATTCGTTCGATCAAGCTGAATTGTGATGGCGCATTAGGATCACGTGGCGCCTGGCTGCTGGAGCCATATTCAGATCGTCCTGATTTTTCAGGCATGGCGACGTTGTCTATGGATACCGTTATGAAGGTCGCGCGCGAAGCATTGAAAAGTGGTTTCCAGGTTTGTTCCCATGCCATCGGTGACAGAGCTAACAGGGAAATTCTGGATCGTTATGAAAGAGCCTTCAGAGAAGATCCTTCAAATGCTGACGACCACCGGTTTAGAATCGAGCATGCCCAACATATCAACCCGGCCGATATTCCGCGTTTTGCTTCACTCGGCGTTATTCCAGCGATGCAAGCAATTCATATGTCGTCGGACAGGCCATGGGCCATCGACAGACTCGGAGAAAAACGAATAAAGGAAGGAGCTTATATGTGGCAGTCGCTATTGAGATCAGGTGCCAAAATAATAAATGGAACCGATTCCCCGGTTGAGCCGCTTGACCCGATCCCTTGCTTTTATGCATCCGTCACGCGTAAGACGTTGAAAGGCGAACCTGAAGGAGGGTATGAACCCGGTGAAAAGATGACACGCATCCAGGCATTGCGTTCCTATACGATAGATGCGGCATTCGGCGCGTTTGAAGAGAAAATAAAAGGATCGGTGGAACCTGGGAAACTTGCCGACTTTACGATTTTTTCCAAAGATCTAATGACCATTCCTGAGGATTCAATCCTTCAGGCAAAAGTCGCAATGACTATTGTGGGTGGCAAAGTGGTTTTTCAAAAGCGTTAAAAAGGAAAAAAGGAAGGCATTTATTCCTTCCCTTTTATGTCCCATCGTTTAGCTTCTTATACTTTAAGAAATTTCATTGCCTTTGACTTCACCATGTCGCGATCTGCAGTGATTGTTGGGTCGCTGTATACATGTTGCGATACTTCACCAACAACCGATTTTTTGAATCCCAGTCTGTCGGCGATTTGTTCGCAGAAAACAATCTCGCTGCGGAATACCTGGCCATCCATTTTCATCAATTGAATAAGGTGGTACAGGTGTTCAAACTTCTCGTCGCTGGTCAGGGTGTCGATACCACCGATCGGCCGAGGATTTTGCAGCATGGCATCCACTTCTTCTTTAGCGATCCCATTGGCTTTGCCGATGGTGTGAATGAGTTTTGATTCACGTGACGCTACATTTCTATCGCTGGCGGCCAGATTGATAAGAACGTTCAGTTCCGATTTCTTGTCGAAAATCATAGGTTTAAACAAAATTTGTGTATGACAAATGTCTCAAAATGTCTCTTTAAAATCCCTGCAAAAGTCGCCGTTTTCGTACATCCGCAAAAATAAGGCGGATGTGCAATCCACAATGCAACTATTATATTTGCGCCCGGTCATTGGCTTAAAAATCAGTACTATGAAGCATTTTTTGCCTGTTTTCACTTTACTTGTCGTAACCAGCATTGCGGTTTTTAGCCAAAATTCGGAAACGAGGTCCATAGGTTCTTTTTCCGGTATAAAGGCATCAGAGGGAATTGATGTTTTTATTAAAAAAGGCAGCAAGGAAAGTGTGCGTGTGGAGGCTACCGGCACGTCTCTGGACAATATTATAACGGAAGTTTCCGGATCCTATTTGAGGGTGCATATGCGCAGCGGAAACTATGGTGGTAGGATCAATGCCAAGGTGTATGTCACTTATGTTATGGTTGACAAGATCTCCGCAAGTTCGGCAGGAAGTGTTTTCGGCGACGGAACCCTGGAGGCTGATGAAATTGAACTAAGTGCATCCAGTGCCGGGTCGATTGAGATAGACGTTAGCGCCCAGTTAGTAGAGGCAAGCGTTTCCAGCGCGGGCCAGATCGAGGTGCAGGGGAAAACCAAAAGGTTTACCGTCGACGCGAGCAGCGCAGGCCAGATTGACGCATATGACCTTGATTCACAACAAGTCACCGCTGAAGCTTCCGGAGCAGGCTCTATCAAACTGACGGTTAGCGACGATCTCGACGCCAGGGCCAGCAGCGGCGGTAATATACGGTATCATGGCAATCCCAATAATTCCAATACAAACTCAAGCAGCGGAGGGTCGGTGAAGAAGTCTAATTAGTGGTAATCGGTAATCATGTAATCGGTGTCGGGCTCCACGTTATGCAGCTGTCGCCTGTGAAGTCAAATCTTATCCACCTCGGTTGTTCGACGTCAATTCATTTGCTTACTGTTGTCCAAAGTACTACTCTTCCCAATTCCCTTGTTCAAGCTGTTAGCTGTTAGCTGTTAGCTGATAGCTCCTTCAACTTTCCTTCAAAAATTCCTCCTTAATTTGACCTCATTAGGAAAACTATAATGATGGCCTAACTTCAACACCTAAACACCTAAACACATCAACACCTAGCGATGAAAGTACTGATCGTTGAAGATAATGAAGACCTCGCAAGAAATATTCAGGACTTCCTGAAAGGTGAAGGTTATGTGTGTGAATGGAGCTCCACCTGTACCCATGCGCTCGAAAAGCTTCAGGGATTTCATTACGATTGCATCGTGTTGGATATTATGTTGCCAGATGGAGATGGATTGTCCGTCCTGGAGTACATTAAGGATCAAAAGATTAAGAGCAATGTCCTGATCATTTCCGCAAAGAATTCCCTCGACGACAAAATTTCAGGTTTAGACCTGGGTGCTGATGATTACCTCACCAAACCCTTTCACCTTTCTGAACTGAATGCTCGCCTTAAGGCGATATATCGCAGGAACGCGCTTGAAGGCGCCAATATCGTACAGTTTAATGAAATACAGTTAAATATGACGTCGATGGAGGCTCGTGTAAATGATACATTGCTCGACCTCACTAAAAAAGAATTTGATCTACTGCTGTACTTCCTGATCAACAAAAATCGAATCCTTACTCGTCAATCACTCGCGGAGCATTTATGGGGCGATTACACGGATAATCTTGCAAATTTTGACTTTGTATATCAGCATGTGAAGAACCTTCGAAAAAAGATTAACGCGGCTGATGGCAAGGATTATATCGGAACAGTGTATGGAATAGGGTATAAATTCGATACTGGGATTTCATGAAATTGATAAACCGACTTTCTCTTTGGTATCTGGCCATTACAACGTTTGTGCTATTGGCAAGTGGATTAAGTGTGTTTTATTTCGTACAGCGTGAGATTGAAATAGAAGTTACCAGAAGATTGAAAAGGGATATTGATCGCGCTGCAAATCTTCTCGAAAGTGGTGTTCCTGTCGACTCGCTATCACAGCCACAAATTGAGGTGACTGAGTTGCCGTTTAATGCACCACTTGTTAAACTTGAACTCACGGACTCAATGGGTTATTTCTCAAGGAGAGCGTTGGATAGAAAATTCACAGTAGCTGCTTCGTACAAGGTTGGTGATCGCCATTTTTACATTTCTGCATACAACTTTATTGCCGAACCAGATGAGATACTGGACGGGGTCCTGAATTCGCTAGCCATTACGTTGGCTCTTCTTTTGGTATTTGTCTGGATAGCGAGTCGGCAGATGTCGAAACAAATTTTGTCAAACTTTAACCAGACGTTAAAAAAGATTCAAACGTTTAATCTCAAGCAAAAACATCCTATCAAACTCTCTGAGACACGCACTCATGAATTTCGGGAATTAAATCAGTTTTTGACGAAGATGACGAGCAAAGCGTTGGATGACTACAGATCATTAAAGGAGTTCTCAGAAAACGCTTCGCATGAATTACAGACACCTTTATCTATCATACGTGGCAAACTCGAGCTACTTCTTGAAACTAACATCAACGAAAAACAAGCTGCATTGATTGAAAGCGTACAAAATTCCGTTCAAAAACTTTCTGCCATAAATCAATCGCTCGCGCTGTTAACCAAACTTGAGAATCAAGAGTACCAGGTTGATCAAAAGATAGATTTCAGCAAATTGGTCGAGAACGCCATATCATCTTTTCGCGAACTGATTGAAATGAAGTCCATCGTTTTGACTTCTCGAATTCATACCGGTGTTTTTGTAAAACTAAATCCCGTTTTAGCCGACATATTATTGGCAAATCTTATTAGCAACGCCATTCGGCATAACTATGCCACCGGGGGTTCTATTGATATCCGCCTTACGTCGTCTGACCTGTCCATAAGAAATACGGGCGAAGCGCTAAAATTGCCTCCTGAAGAATTGTTCAAACGTTTTAAAAAGGCTAAACAAAGTTCAGAATCTACTGGACTGGGATTAGCAATCGTTAAACAAATATGCGACCTGAGCAATTTCAAGGTCACATATATCCATGCGGGGGAGACGCATGAGCTTAAAATCACTTTTTTACCGGTCAGATAACTTCAAAATGTCCTCAAACTCTTTTCAGAACTTTCGACCAAAACGCGGGTTAGGTCAGAGGGAGAATAGTTGTGAAAATAATTCAAGAAATGATGAGGCACCTTTATTTATTTATTCTGGCATTTTTTTCAACTGTAGCATTTGCACAGGACAGTGAGCAATCTGGCCCGTCGATCAACGGTGCAATTGTAGATGAACAAAAGAATCCGGTACCCTTCGGAAATGTCGCTGTATATGAAGTTCAGGACTCTTCTTTGATAACGGGCGGCGTTTCTGACGAACAAGGAAAATTCAGCGTGCCTGTTGAACCCGGGAAATATTTTATCAAGATCAGTTTTTTATCCTACGAGGAGCAAGTAGTTTCCGATGTAGAGGTAACCAATACAAATGTGAATGTTGGTGTGATAACGCTTAAGGAAGATAGTCAGGTCCTGGAGGAGGTTATTGTGAAAGGTGAAAAGGCCTCTATGGAATTGCAGTTGGACAAGCGGGTATTCAATATCGAAAAAGACTTAAGCAATGTCGGTAGAAATGCTTCGGACATCCTGGGAAACCTTCCCTCTGTAACTGTAGATGTTGACGGTACAGTCAGTCTTCGCGGCAGCGAAAACGTGAGAATATTAATTGACGGAAAGCCCTCAGGTCTTACCTCCCGTGACCCTGAGGCGTTGCGTATGTTGCAAGGTAACCTTATTCAAAGCATAGAGGTGATCACAAATCCCTCTTCTCGGTATGATGCTGCCGGTGAGGTCGGCATTATAAATATCGTTCTTAAAAAAAATCAGGAGAAAGGTGTAAATGGTAGTTTTAGCGCAAAGGCTGGATATCCGGCAGAATATGGAGGTTCATACAGTATTAACCTACGGCGAAAAAAGGTCAACCTGTTTTCAAGTTATGGGGTAGAATACGACAGACGCCCGGGCTGGGGTGAGTCGTATCAAAAAAATTCCGCGCCTGACAATCAGTTTGCTTATTCGCAAAGCAATGACCGTATCCGCCAGGAATTTTCGCACAATTTCACGATAGGGCTAGACTACTTCTTAAACGACAAAACGTCGGTGACCGGGTCATTTTTGTATAATATCGGCGACGGAACCAATACTGCTCAAACGAATTACATAGATTTTGATGAGAACGGCGGAATCTTGCGAACAGTGACAAGGTCAGAGCGGGAAAAAGAAGACGAAGAAAATATAGAAGCCACATTTAATTTAAAGAAAGACTTTGGTCGCAAAGGGCAGACGTTGACGGCAGATTTTAAATGGATCAAAAGCGTTGACAATGAAAGTACGGATTATAGGGAATCGATCAACGAAAGCGCAGATTCGTTACAACGATCGATTAATTTCGCTGATGAAATCAACTGGCTATTTCAGGCTGATTACATCCATCCGTTTGGTAAGGTTGGAAAAATTGAGGCCGGCCTGAAAAGCGCTTCGCGAATTATCAAAAATGATTTTGGGCTCGAGTCTCAGGAGCCTGAAGATTTATCCTGGATTTCACTTCCTCAGTTTACAAATCAACTTGAATACACAGAGCGGATACATGCAGTGTATCTGATGGCCAGCAACACCTTTGGGCGGCTGTCTGCACAAGGCGGAGTGCGTGGTGAGCTCACTGATATTTCCACTGAACTGGTGGACCCTTACACATACATTCCCCAGGATTATTTTGATCTTTTTCCAAGCGCCAGTTTATCATATAAGATACAGGAGAATAAGACCTTGCAATTCAGCTATAGTTACCGGATCAACAGGCCACATTTCAGGCAATTGCTCCCATTTTCGGATTTTAGAGATCCGCGGGTGCTGTTTGGCGGTAACCCTGGGCTAAGGCCGGAATACACGAATTCTGTAGAAATGGGCTATTTGCTTGATTGGGATTTTGGTTCCCTTTTATCCAATGTCTATTATCGTTACAGAAAGAATGTTATCGAACGTATTGTGACGGAACCTGATTCTGCCGGCCGCTCGAGGATAATACCCATCAATCTTTCGAAGGAAAATGCGTACGGTCTTGAATTTAATCTTTCACTCAACATTCTGGATTGGTGGAGGGTCAATACGAGTGCGAATTTCTATAGGGCGATCACTGATGGCTCATATGAGGGTGATGTACTGGAAAGCGATACCTACACCTGGAACACCAGAACAACATCGCGCATGACCATATTCAAGAACGTTGATCTTCAAGCATCATTTAACTATCGGGCGCCACGTATTACCACTCAGGGAAAAGATTTGTCAATCTATTCCGTTGACCTGGGACTGTCACGCGATATCTTCAAAGGGAAGGGAACTATAACCGCTGGAGTACGGGATCTTTTTAACACACGCAAACGCCGGTCAATCATTGAGCGCAATGACTATTATTCAACCTCAACCTTTCAATGGAGATCCCGCCAATTCACAATCAACTTCACCTATAGGCTAAACCGTGAAAAGGAGCGGCAACGGAGTAATCAGGACGAACAACGCGGAGGGGATTTTGAAGAATGACATAAGCCGGTAATCGGTACCCGATATTCATCGGGTCGGTAATCGGTATTCCGGTGATCAGGTGATCAGGTGATCGGGTGTCGGCTCGATCCATGGT
>CAMLER010000213.1 GCA_946478915.1 uncultured Chryseolinea sp. | reverse complement strand
AGATAATCCTCAACTGTATGCTGACCGCCTCTCATGTCTGGAACAAAACATGCCGTTAATTTATAATGAAAGAGTCCACGCGTTTATCAACTACTTTACAGTCAAGGATCGGGAGTACACTCGAATGATGATGCGGAGAAAAAATCTTTATTTCCCAATTTTCGAAAGGTATCTCGCGAAATATAAGCTGCCCGATGAACTAAAATATCTCTCGATAATCGAGTCAGGGCTGAATCCACGCGCCATCTCTCGCGTACGCGCAGTGGGATTGTGGCAATTCATGTCCGCCACTGGAAAGTACTACGGTCTGAACAACGATTGGTATATCGACGAACGGATGGATCCTGAGAAGGCAACAGAATCTGCCTGCAGATACCTTCGGGATCTGTACAATATGTTTCATGATTGGGAGCTTGCTCTCGCTGCATATAACACTGGCCCGGGCAACGTAAAACGCGCTATTAAAAGATCCGGATACAAGCGTTCCTTCTGGGAGATCTATCCATATCTTCCTCGCGAAACGCGTTCATATGTGCCACAATTTGTAGCGATTACATATACGATGAATTACCTGGACGAGCATAACTTCTTCGATGAGGGAGAAGAGATGCTGCCACAGTTCGACACGCTACAGGTTTCAAATTTCCTTCATTTCGAAACGTTCGCCAAGCTTACCGGCGCATGCCTCGAGGATTTGCAGAGGCTGAATCCTTCAATACAAAGGAACGCGATACCAGAAACAAAGAAGACCTATACATTCTATGTTCCTAAAGCAACGAAAGATGTTTTGTCCTTGAATCGGGTAGCTATACTGGATTCTGCCTCGAAAACCGGAAGGAAAGAACTGGAACTTATTGCCCAAAATTCTGAAGGAAGTACCTATGGAAGGGATAGAATTGTGTACAAGGTAAAGAGCGGCGATGTCTTAGGATCAATAGCCATACGGTATGGAGTAAGGGTTAACGATCTGCGCAAGTGGAATAATCTCAGAGGTAATACGATCCGTGTAGGGCAACGGTTAAACATATGGCAGCGGAACGCACCATCGCATTCAAGTACGGTATTAGCGTCGAACAAAACGAGTAACAAATCATCTCCGATGCCCATAACATCAAAAACGTATGTAGTTCAACCCGGCGACACATTGTGGGATATATCGAAGAAGTTCGAAGGGTTAACTATTGAGAAAATCAAAACGCTGAACAATCTTAATAATGCTAAAATTCAACCCGGTCAGAAGTTGATTATTGGCATTTAAGTCATTCCAGCACGAATCGGTTAAACTTACTTTCCTTTGTGACTGTTTTGTAGTTTAAACATTATAGTTACGAAACATCAGTTCATGAAGTATACCATATGGATTTTTGCGGCAATTTTCGCGCTGCTAGTCGCTTGCAATAAAGAAAAAGACCCTGATTACCTTCCGAAGGCAAACGGTAAGCCCGGCGAAATCGTCGTTATCGTCGATTCGCTACAATGGAATGGAGAGTTAGGTTCCGCGCTTAAGAAAATTTTCAGGGCTGAAGTTCCAGCGTTACCACAGGATGAGCCCATGTTTACCGTCATTTACGCCCACCCGGAACGAAACATGAGGCTCCTCACCCAACTCAGGAACCTGGTGTACGTCTTTACATTGGATCAGAATTCCAGAGGTACCAAAAGATTGACACAATCTATCAGCCCGGAAACGATCACTCGTATAAAGCAAGACACCAGTTTTTTCATGTCCACGATACAGGATGAGTATGCCCGAGGTCAGCAAGTGATGTATCTTTTTGGACCAACTGAAAAGATGCTCATCCGGCACCTGGAAAGGTCAGGTCAAAAGATCATAGATTATTTCAATACCCTCGAAAGAGAAAGACTGGCTAAGAGCCTTCTGGGAAGAAAGGCAACGGAGGGGATAGCCGCGTTTCTACGAAGAGAACAAAACGTCGAGATCGCAATTCCCATTGGTTACCGATTAGCGGACAGACGCGACAATTTTGTTTGGATGCGCCAGATTGACGCCGAATACGACAAGGATATTTTTATTTCATGGAAGCCGTATGAAAGCGAGTATCAGTTTTTGCCCGATAGTGTCATCGCCTGGCGAAATGAAATCGCTCATGATTACTTGTTCGAGGATCCAAAAAATCCAATCAGTTTCCTTGTTACAGAGCAGGACGATGCTGACGTATTGGCGAAACAAATAAATTTCAATGGCCATTTCGCTATGGAGATCAGGGGATTGTGGCGTACCAATAACAGAACTATGGGTGGGCCCTTCCTGGGTTATGCCATCGCAGACCAGCCAAAAGGGTTGATCTACTACATTGAAGGATTTGCTTATGCTCCCGGAAGAGACAAGCGCGAGTTTATGCGGGAACTGGAAGCAATACTTTGGTCATTTAAAATCAGCTCTGATCTTGCTCCACAGGAACAACAGGCTCAGCCTTCATCCAAACTGTAAAGACCGATCCGTCGCCCTGTTTACTCTTGAGATCGATCCTGCCGCCCAATGCTGATACTTGTGTTTTTACCAGGTACAGTCCGAGACCCCTTCCCTCAACGTGTGGGTGAAATCGCTTGTATAGACTAAACAAGTTTTCCTTGTTTGCTTCAGTGTCTATACCCAGTCCGTTGTCAGCGATGTCGATCTTGACATAGTCGTCGTATGCAGCTGACCGAAGGTTTATGACGGGATCCCTATCGGGATGACGAAATTTGATAGCATTGTTGATCAGATTATAAAAAATACTTTCCAGATAACTTGGTATAGTCTTCACGTTACCAGCGCCCGTAAAGTCTGCTGAAATGCTTGCATTGGTCCCTTTAATATCCCCATCGAGCGTTGAAAGTACTTTATCATATATGGAATCCAGCTGGGTTTGCTTTAATGCTTTCACATCTATTTTCTGCACAGCGAGGATGTCTGTAAGGTCCTGAATAATACGATCCAAATCATGCGTTGATTGCATCATCAGCTTTGCAATCTGAGAGATCTCATTAGGCTCTTTTGTGAAATCGAGGATGGACGACAATCCTAATATGCGCGACATCGGTGCCCGAAGGTTGTGTGAAATTACAAAGGCAAATTGCTCAAGCCTGTTATTGTGGTCGGTCAATTCAGCATTTGCTGACTTTAAGTCTAGTGTTTGCCTTTCAATTTCTATAGCCAGCTCACTATTTTTTTCCTGTATAATGAGATTTTGCTCAGCGATTACTTTCGTTGCGGCCATAAGCTTATCGTTGTGTAAGCTGATCTCTTCATTCTGCGCCGTTATCTCCTCATTCTGCGCCAGTATTTCCCGCGTCCTCTCATGAACAGTTTTTTCCAAAACCTGATTTTGTTCTGCGAGAAGGGTGGCTTTTTCCGCTTCCGAGTTTCTGAGCTTTTCAGACAATGACAACGCAGAATTAGTATAATATGCGGTGTACGCTAATGTTGGAACTGCCAATGCGAAGAGTATAATCTGAAATAGATAAATGTTGTTAAGCGCTTTTTGATATTCCACCTGGGCCTGTCGGGAAATGCCATCTTCAAATTCATTGACGTTTTTGGAGAATTCCTGGTACTGGAGCCACAAGTTGTACCCCGGATCTGCCTCCAACAATTTAACATATGCCGGTTCATCGTTCTTATCGATCAAATTGAGCATGGTTTGAGTGACAGCAACGTAGCTTGTGATCGAATCGCGTAGCTGATAAAACTTACTCATTGAAAATCCCTGCTCTCTAAGGGATCCTTCGAGTTTCTCCAGCGCCTTATTCCTGTCATCGGTAGCAATTGAAACCGCTTCTCTATAATGCTGATTATTTACAAACGCATAGCTCCTTACAGCCAGGTCAAGCAGGTGCAGGCTGCGCATCACCTCGCTGGTATTCACCTTCACGTGTTCGGCTTTCTCCTGTTGTTCTTTATTGAATGTGATAACACGATTGTTTCGATAAATGAGATATATGTCAGCCAAAATCAGCAATGCTATTATCACCACAATTGCATACAGACCATACCGCCTAAGCGAAAATATCATCGGCAACATTTGATTAGATCAAAAGAAAATTCAAAAACATTGAACTAACAGCTCGCCAATATAATATCTTTTCCTATCCTTATTATCTTTAAAGCTTTAACTCGACATACATGGCGATCAAAAAAATCAGAAAGCAGGACGCTTTGAATTATCATACGCAGGGCCAACCTGGGAAAATTGAAGTTGTTCCTACTAAAGCGCTGACCTCTCAACTCGACCTGGCACTGGCTTATTCGCCAGGGGTTGCGGAACCTTGCAAGGAAATAGCCGCCAATGTAGAGGACGTCTACAAATATACGTCCAAAGGCAACCTGGTAGCTGTTATCTCAAATGGAACTGCTGTGCTTGGACTTGGAAATATTGGAGCGGAGGCTTCTAAACCAGTAATGGAAGGTAAAGGAGTGCTTTTTAAAAAATTCGCGGGCATCGATGTGTTTGATATTGAAATCAATGAAGAAGATCCCGATGAATTTATAAAAATTGTCAAATCCTTAGAACCGACCTTTGGGGGTGTTAACCTTGAGGATATAAAGGCGCCAGAGTGTTTCAAGATCGAAACCGAACTAAAGGAGAAAATGAATATTCCGGTGATGCACGATGATCAACACGGAACAGCCATCATTTCCTCTTCTGCACTCCTGAACGCATTGGAAATTATCGGAAAAAAAATTGAGGACGTTGCCATTGTTGTAAACGGTGCGGGTGCCGCAGCCGTTAGCTGCACCAAACTGTACATTGCTTTGGGTGCAAAAAAAGAAAACATTGTGATGTGCGACAGCAAGGGAGTTCTTAACACCGACCGGACAAATCTCGATCATATTAAATCACAATTTGTAACTGCGAGAAAAGTGAGTTCACTTCAGGATGCGTTGAAAGGCGCCGACGTTTTTGTTGGTTTATCAGTTGCCGACGCTATCACGCCGGAGGATCTCAACAATATGGCCAAAGATCCGATTGTATTTGCTCTTGCCAATCCGAATCCTGAGATCAATTACGACCTGGCTATGCAAACCAGGCCCGATATTATTATGGCCACAGGGAGGTCTGATCATCCCAATCAGGTGAATAACGTATTGGGATTCCCCTACATTTTCCGTGGTGCGCTTGATGTGCGCGCCACAGAAATAAATGAAGAGATGAAGCTTGCTGCCGTGCATGCCATTGCCAAGCTGGCGAAAGAGCCAGTTCCGGATATGGTGGTGAAAGCCTATGGTACTGATAAGATCCGTTTCGGACGAGATTACCTCATCCCAAAGCCACTTGATACACGACTGATAACTACGATCTCACCTGCAGTTGCAAAGGCCGCCATGGATTCAGGTATTGCTAAAAATCCGATTACCGATTGGGCGGCTTACCACGATGAACTTCAGAAAAGAATTGGTATTGACCAAAAGCTTATGGCCCGGATTATTGACCGGGCTAAGAAAAATCCGAAGCGAATTGTATTTACAGAAGCAACCCATAGCAAAATTTTAAAGGCTGCCCAAATACTAAAAGACGAGGGCATAGCGAAGCCGATATTGTTGGGCAACAAGGCTGAGATCCATCAGCTTATCGAGGAGCATAAACTAGACCTTCATGACTGTCCGATTATTTATCCCAGGGATGAAACAGAAAACGTGACTCGGTATGCCGAAGTCCTGTACAAAAAGCGCCAACGGAAAGGTGTTACCTATCAGGATTGTCTTCGCCTGATACGCGAGCGAAATTATTATGCTGCCATGATGGTAGAACATGGAGACGCGGACGCTCTCGTGAGTGGATTAACGAAAGACTATCCGAAGACCATCCTTCCTTCTCTTCAAATTATCGGGACCGCGCCGGGAGTGAGCAGGGTTGCTGGTATGTATATCATCATGAACAAGAGAGGCACTTACTTTTTTGCCGACACTACAGTCAATCTGAATCCTGATGCAAAAGAGTTAGCACAAATTATTGAATTGACTGCAAGGGGTGTGCAGTTCTTCGACATAGAACCGCGCATAGCAATGCTGTCGTATTCGAATTTCGGCTCATCGAAGGGCGTAGTTCCTGAAAAAGCGAGGGAGGCCGTCCGCCTTGCGAGAGAGCGAAACCCGTCATTAGTCGTTGAGGGCGACATTCAGGCCAACGTCGCACTCGACACCAAAATTCAACAGGAAACATTTCCCTTCAGTGCATTGTCTAAAGAAGGAGCCAATACGCTCATATTTCCAAATCTGTCCTCGGGAAACATTGCTTACAAACTGCTGATGGAAATAGGAGGTGCCGATGCAATTGGTCCTATCCTATTGGGAATGAAAAAACCTGTTCACATATTGCAGCTGGGAAGCTCGATTCGCGAAATTGTAAATATGGCCGCAATTGCTGTGGTAGATGCGCAGCTACACGACCACGATGATCACTTGTAAATCGGATTAAAATTCATTTCGCAGAATTACTGTTGTTGAAATGGAAGGTGTCCTGAAAATCTCACAAAATCTTTGTTTTCTTTGCTGTTTGAACTAGTAGAAAGACTTACTTTTTAAACACCAGACATGATTGCGTTCCTCAAAGGAAAACTTGTTCAGCGCGACCCTACTTTTGTTGTTGTCGATGTGCAGGGCGTGGGGTATCAATTGCAGATTTCTCTGCAGACTTTTTCGGAAATAAAGGAGCAGGAAAATGTGATGCTGTATACGCACCTTAATATCCGTGAGGATGCCCATGTCTTATTCGGATTCAGCAGCCTTTCGGAAAAGAAACTTTTTCAACAGTTGATTTCAGTTAACGGCGTAGGACCCAGCACGGCGATTATAATGTTATCTTATCTGAATTCCAATGAACTCAAGACTGCAATTGTACGCGAAGATGCCGCATCGCTACAGGCCATCAAGGGCATCGGAGGCAAGACCGCACAGCGGGTTATAATTGAATTAAAAGATAAACTTAAGAAGGAAAGCTGGGAAGAATCGCAGCCGGCTATTTCGCTGGGGCCTCACAATACGATGCGGAATGAAGCGTTATCAGCTTTACTCACGCTGGGTCTGCCCAAAGCAGCAGCAGAGAAAAGTGTAGATACCGTCCTGAAAAAATCAGGAAATACCATTACCTTAGAAGATTTAGTTAAGCAGGCCCTCAAAAACGCATAGTACGTTTTGATTTTTTTTACGTGCAAGAATAAAGCTCTCTCGCTCGGCCAGTTTTTTTTCTTATGGCTCAGCATTTTGTTCATACCCGAAATGGCGTATGGTCAACAGCCCGATTCTACGCGTACAAATTCTCAGGATACCACCACTAATCAAACATATACTCCCAGCCGTCGACCAACGTATCGTGCCTCAGACCGCTATGGCGACCCCTTCTCGAACACAACTCCGGCGTCTCCGCTGAACCTTAAAGACCCGAATCAAATGAAGCTCGATGTCGAGATCGACACGGCGATGAACTATACCATCTATGAGAAGATTGGGGACCTCAATTACCGGCCGATGTCCAGTATGTCGTTTGAAGAATTTAAACAATACCAGGACCGGCAAATTCTGAAAAACTACTGGCAAAGCCGTGCTCGGGCGCAGGATGGTGAAAGCCCTATCAGCGGTCGAGGCTTTACTCCAAAAATTTTCATCAGTCCCATTCTTGACCGCATCTTCGGAGGTAGCTACATCGAGCTCGTACCCCGCGGGTTTGTGACCCTCGACTTCGGTGGTGAGTGGCAAAAGATCAGCAATCCTTCAATACCTATCCGACAACAGCGCAACGGCGGGTTTGAATTCGATATGCAAATCAACATGAGCGTGGTAGGTAAGATCGGCGAGAAGCTGGCGGTGACCGCGAATTTCGACAACAACAATTCATTCGACTTTCAAAACAACATGAAAGTGGAATACACCGGTTACAAAGAAGACATCCTTCAGAAACTTGAAATTGGTAACGTAAGTCTTCCCCTGAATAACACTTTGATTCAGGGGGCGCAAAACCTTTTCGGTGTAAAAGCTAAGATGCAATTTGGAAAACTTGATGTCACTACTATCG
>CAMLER010000212.1 GCA_946478915.1 uncultured Chryseolinea sp. | reverse complement strand
AGAACCTGTAGTTCTCCAGCATGTCGTTCATTTGCGTTTCGATTGAAATACCAAGGCCTCTTATCGGATCTACCACCAGGGATGTAACCAAATTGTTGGAGCTGAATTTTGATTCATACGGGAAAGGCCCGGTGATGCGACTTTTCTCGTGCGCTCGCCTATATCGTGTAAGAAAAGTCTCGCTAGGTTGATTTTGCTTGACAACCTCATCTTCAAATACGTAGTTGTCGGTGTTGACTACATTTTGCTTTGGCTGGGCTGCATCAGTGCTATCAGTGGCGACAATTGGTTCCTGTTTCAACGAATCCGTTAGAACTTGTGTTGAATCAGGGCCAACGGTTAGGCTATCTGCAGGCAACGGATTAACCATTGTGCTATCTGCGGGCGCTGTCTGTGGCGCAGAGTCATCTGTCGCTGTATCGCGTTGAGGTTGCGCTTCCTTAAGCCTGGCGTTCAGGAGATCTTTGATGCTCATGTTCTTGTCGTCCTGCGTCTTTCTCCGCTCCCTGACAACCCTGGCTTGCTGCAAATCTTTTCTTCTTGTTGCTGGTGTGAAAATCTGGCGGTTGAAATTAAATCCACGTTCGACAAATATGTTCTCCTTCATATTCTTATTCATCACCATCGACAGCGTATTTGTATCGAAATTGATGTCGAACGTTTTAATACTTGACGCGAAGTTCGTCACCTGCGTATAAATGCCTGTGGAACGATCATATTTGAAGAGATTTACTATACCCCGTTGATCGCTCAAATAATAGAATGTATTTGCGTCATAAGCGGCAGGTGAATGATCTTTGCTGACCGTATTGGTCACCCGGGTAAGCAAGAATTTAGTGCTGTCCAGGTCATAGATAAATAGGTTATAGTTGTTAGACAGTTGCTCGAATTGTGGCTTGCTATTAGCGCGCAGGGTATCGGTTGTTCTGTTGGAGCTAAAAACAATCTGGTTTGTGTTCGGTATAAAAGTCGGATCCAGGTCGTCATACATATCATTCGTAAGACGGCGTACGCGGTCGCGCTTGGCACTTAACAAGAACAAATCGCTTCTTCCTTCAAAGTCTGCGCTCAGAATTACCAACCGCCCATTGCCCGAGAAATCAAAGCTTCGGATGTTGCTGAACCTTTCCAGGTCTCTCGGAATTTTTGTTTTGGTATTAAAGTCGTATAGCCAAAAAACGTATTCACCATTTTTTCCACCGATCACTCCTAATGTATTCGCATCCGCCCATGCGATCAACGGCAACCTGTAGTCCACGCGTTGTTTGATAACCTTGCTTCCACCCGACAAAACACGCTGTTCCTTTCCTGTCTCTACAGATCTCACTTTGATGATATAACGTCCGCGATCATTTTCAGCGTATGCTATATTCTTTCCATCCGGGCTCAACTTCACGGTTGTAAATTCAGTCGTCCGATTATGCTGACGCGTAAAAGAAGTACTGTCGGCGGCGTTGATATATGATTTACCCACCTGAGTACTCATGTCTGAATAAAACTTTTGCCATTCGGTTAGAAGCTGGCGGAAATTAATTCCAAGAGTGATCAGAATGCTTTTCTCTTCATTCCTCGTCACGCGGGTGTAATTCAGGATATTGGCGACACTGCTCTTGCCATATTTTTCGGCTATAAAATTCCAGATGGATTGTCCTACCAGTTCAGCATCTTTTCCACCAAGCTTTGTCGCCCTTTTAGCTTTGCGGGTAGCCATGAGCTGTCGGATGTAGTCGTCCATGTCGATGCTCCATCCCTTGGCCACGTAACGGGATGCTCCCTCAACAAACCATTCCGGCAAATTCATTAGGATAGAGCTTTGGAACATATCCTTTAGATTTCCACCAAACATCATTTCATTGATCATTAGATCAGAAATCTGATATAGCAATTCGTCTTTGAATTCCTGCGCCGTGCCCAGATGCGCCACTTCTACATAAGGCTTGATGAATTCGGTCTCTCCACCAACATTGAAAACATTGTGATTGAGACCCACATTGCTTTGTCGCAGGTCGCTGAGTGAATTGTAGATAAAAACTTTGGTTTTGAAATATGGAGGATACCCAATAAGGTCCGTAATGCGATCGAACTCACCTTCCAAAAATTCTAGCGCCTCCTGCGCCATCGCTTTGCGCGCATCATAATAATAAACATCGAAATTTTCACCGCTGAGATAAACCCAGTCGAACTGACGGTATTGGATCCTGTTTTTCCCAAATACCTCCCGCGACTGCTGTCCATAAATTTCAAAAGAACTAAGGATGATTAGAAGTGCTAGTATTATTCCGCTGCGCAAATTCATATTCGTGTTGAGGGAGACCAATATAATGATTTATAACGTTCTATGTTCACGTCTTTGTTTAAGGGGATGCCATTTTCAATGTATTTCAGCAAAATATCCGAAAAATAGGGAGCAAGGCTAACTCCCTTGGGTCCCAGACCATTGAATATATGCATTCTCCTGTGTTCAGGATGTGTTCCAAGTATTGGACGACGGTCGTGAGTCGTGGGCCTGATACCCCAATCCTGCCCAACAATTTCGTATGAAAAACTTATCAATTCGCTCAATTTTGACGATAATTCGGTACGGGCCTGTTCTGTGATAAAGTTGGTCGTATCAGTCCAGGAGTATGTAGCGCCAACACGCCAGGTTCCATTTTGGTTTACAGGCACAACATAAACGCCGCGGTTTACAATAATATTTTCTGAGTGATCGCCTTGAATGTGAATAGTTTCACCTTTCAAAGGCAATACCGGAACCCAGCTGAACCATTGCACGGCGTCCAGCCCCTGACAAAAAATGATATGTGCCGCCGAGAATCCCCGATAGCGAACCCCTTCATCCTCCATGGTAAAAAGACTTTCGTCAAATCTTTCTTCCAAGAGGACGCCTCGCGCTTTGATGAGATCCCGAACGGCACTCAAATATGCTATCGTATCCAGGTTTCCGCATTGTTTGAGGAACATGCCGCCAAACCCATCCTTGACAAACGGTACTGTTGCCTGTGAATGGATGCTGTCTACATAGTCTTTGTAAGCGGGTTCGGCGCTCTTGGACATCCACTCATTTTGGTCTTCTGCCGAAGCAAAAGGTTTATATAGGGGAGCCGGGTAAAAGAATTTTTTTTTCGTAAAAACCTCTGCCTCGGTATAGAAGTTGTGAAAGTACGGGAAAAGCTGATCGGCAAGCCATGTCTTAATTGAATGTCTTCCGGTAATGGGATTGAAGAGTCCTGCAGCTACACGGGACGGCGCATTTGGGAAGATGTGATCGACGACTAAAATGGATTTGCGTCGCTTCAACAATTGCAAAGCAAGTGCTGAACCGGCCAGCCCCTGGCCAACTAGGATATAATCAACTTCTGACGGTTTCTCCATGGACCGGCGCAACCTAATGAATTGTTTCGGGTTTTCGGGATTTGGGTTGTATTTTGCGCGCCCGGACAGTAACTAAAAGGGTGATCTTGATCCAAATACAGCCATTTGTTTTCAACCCGTTTCAGGAAAATACTTATGTGGTTTATGATGACACAAAAGAGGCTGTTGTTGTAGATCCGGGATGTTACGATGATGACGAAAAAAGCGAGCTTGCCGACTTTATCTCCCAAAACCAATTGAAAGTAAAGATGCTTCTAAACACCCATTGTCATATCGATCACGTGTTGGGAAATCAGTTTGTTAAGGAAAGGTTCGACACAAAGCTTTACATACATCCGACCGAGGAGTTTGTACTAAATGCCCAAAAAATTCTTGCGCCTCACTACGGAATGCACCGGTACCAAGAGTCAACGCCAGACTTTTTTCTGAAGGAGGGCGATCGCGTGAGTTTCGGGAGCCACGAACTTTCGGTGCTGTTTGTCCCCGGTCATTCTCCAGGCCATATTGCCTTCTATAATGACAAAGAAAAGGTGTTAATTGCAGGGGATGTTTTGTTCGAAGGTAGCATTGGTCGTACTGATTTACCCGGCGGCAATTTTGATACCTTGATCAAGAGCATTCATCAAAAACTATTTAATCTGCCAGATGACGTTATCGTGTATCCCGGGCATGGGGGCACCACTCGCATCGGTATCGAGAAAAGGACCAATCCATTTTGCGCGGTTACGAAAGCCTGATTCATGCAAAAACATATTCCGAATTTTTTAACCTGTTGCAACCTGGTGTGTGGTTGTCTGGGTATCATCGGATTGATGGAAGATTGGGATCTTCGAACAGCTTACTTTGTTTGGGCCGCTTGCATCTTTGATTTTTTCGATGGATTTGCCGCACGGTTGCTAAAGATTTCATCACCAATTGGCAAAGAGCTGGATTCATTGGCCGATGTGGTCAGCTTTGGCGTATTACCGGCGTTGTTCATGTATGAGGCATTGGTACTCGAGTCGCCATTTTCATATTTGCCCTATGTTGCTCTGCTCATTGCTGTTTGCTCTGCCGCCCGGCTGGCGATCTTTAACCTTGACGAAACCCAGTCAGATTCTTTTAAAGGCTTACCAACACCTGCAAATGCAATATTTATTACAGCGCTACCGTTTCTCAACTCACCTGTCTACGACCTGGTCTATAGTCCAGTGATATTGGCAGTGATATGCGTAGTATTTTCTTTGCTGCTGGTGTCCAGAATAGAACTCTTTGCCCTGAAATTCAAGAATTTTACATGGGCCGACAATAAGATCAGATTTACTTTCCTGGTGCTGTCTGTAGTATTATTGGCCATTTTGCAGTGGGCGGCGCTGCCCTTTATCATACTTTCATACATCGCACTTTCGTTAGGAGTCCGGCTGGTTATCAAATAAGGCATTATTTTTCGGGTTGATCGCGTGTATTCTTTTACTACTATACGGTTGTTGATATTGCTGCTGCTGGTAAGTCCGCTTGACGGAGCTTATGCACAATCGTCAGTTCTTTCCAGTGGCACGTGGCACGCTGTGGCAGTTGAGACCCGAGGTATCTACAAGATTACTTTCGACGATTTCCGGAAGATGGGTTTTGCCGGATCGATCGACCCCACTAAGATTAAGGTTTTTGGCAACGCGGGAGGAATGTTACCTCAAGATATTAGCGTAGCCAGGCCGTTGGACCTGACGGAGAATGCAATTTTCGTTTCCTCGGGAGACGACGAGTCATTCGATAGGGGAGATTATATTCTGTTTTTTGCGGAAGGCGCTGACCACGTCCACTACGACGTAAAACGGCAGGTTTTTGCCTATGAAAATAATTTATATAGTGACAAAAACTATTATTTCATCACGGTTGCCAGCGACAACGGAAAACGAATATCCACCCGACCCTCAATTGAGGGTAGCTTCCCCGTTATTCATCAATACGATGATTACATTTATTATGAATCCGATGATCGCAACCTTCTGTCTTCGGGCCGTGAATGGTATGGTGAGCGATTCAATTTTGATGAACAACGCAAATTTACTTTTGAGGTCGACAATATAGTCCCTGGTTCGTCTGCAAAAGTAATATCAGACGTAGTCGGGCAATCGTATGGGCCATCGTCTTTTAATCTTTTTTGGAATGGAGTGACACTCCCGGAACAACACATACCCCAGATTCCAAATACACAATATGGCGTAAAGGGCGTTCATAAAAAGGACACGATTCAGTTAAATGTTGATGACGTCGGGGCCTCGTCTGCTTCAGCACAAGTGATTACCTATCAATTCAACAGAGCATCATCGGGCGCGTCAGCCGGTTTTCTCGACTATTTCCTTTTGACCTTCAAGCGAAAACTTTCTCTAACGGGACGCCAGACTATCTTTCGGTCTCATGAAAGTTTGGCCCAGCCGGTCACCACATTTCAAATATCGGATGCAAGGTCGGACTATTCAATTTGGAACATTACACAACCATACGATCCACAACAGCAAGGCTATACGCTGGATGGGAGTGTTGCGAATTTTTCTGACGATAGTGGTACGCTACAGGAATATATAATTTTCGATACTAATATCCCCGCGCCGGAATTTATAGGAAAAGTTGAAAACCAGGATTTGCGCGGAATAACCGGCCAGGACCTGCTCATTATTTCACACCCGGATTTCCTTTCAGAATCACAACGCCTGGCCTCACATCGTAGTCAGCACAATGGATGGAACGTAGTTGTTGTTACACCAGATCAAATCTATCGGGAATTTTCTTCTGGCCGTCAGGATGTCACAGCGATCAGAGACTTCGTCAGGCACCTGTACATCGGAGGACAACTCAAGTCGGTATTGTTGATGGGCAAAGCATCATATGATTATAAAGACCGGCTTGTAAGGAACACGAACTTTGTTCCTACCTACGAATCTAGAAATTCGCTTTCGCCTTTAGCAACCTATTCGTCTGACGATTACTTCGCGTTTCTAGAGGACAATGAAGGAAACTGGGGGGAATCTCCCGTTCAACATCACACGCTGGATATAGGGATCGGACGGCTGCCGGTGAAGACAGCGGAAGAGGCGAGGGCAGTGGTAGATAAGATCATTCATTATGACACGCATAAGAGTGGGTTTGGAAGGTGGAGGAAACAAATAGTTTTTGTGGCTGACGATGGAAACAACTCCGACAATTTTACAAGCGGACATCAATCCCAGGCCAACGTGATGGCGGAGATGATTGAATCACAGCATTCGGGTTTTGACACAAAGAAAATATTTTTGGGTACATACGCTAAAACCGCTAAACCTAACGGTGAGGCTATCCCGGAGGCAAATGAGGACGTAGTGAAGCGATTTGACCGTGGATCGCTTATAATCAATTTTACAGGTCATGGGAACGAAAAGCAGTGGGCGGACGAAAATATTTTTTCCAGTGTGGAAATTGGAGAGTTGGATAACCAAGATTATCCCTTCCTGGTGACGGCGACATGCGAATTCGGGCGACAGGATGATCCCACAATTGTATCGGGGGCAGAGTTGAGCATGCTTCATAAGGACGGAGGGGCTATTGGCCTGGTAACAACGTCGCGACCCGTTAACGCAGGAACAAACTTTGTGTTGAATCAGCAATTTTATAATGCATTGTTAGAGAATTCGTCTCATGTACCATCATTAGGTGAGGTGTTTCGAGATACAAAGAACAACAGTTCGAGTGGAGTGGGAAACAGAAATTTTTCATTGCTTGGCGATCCCTCTATGACGCTGGCAATCCCTTCTGAGTCGGTGGTTGTCACAAAGGTTGAAACCAAAAGCGGTTCAGACACGCTTAAGGCATTGTCAACTGTTGTGCTGGAAGGTGAGATACACGATGAGTCCGGATTGTTGATTCAGGACTTTAACGGCGTCGTGGATTTTACACTGTACGACCGGCAGGTAGAATATGAAACGATTGGAAAAAACGATCCTCCATTTCAATACAAAACATGGCAAAATATCCTTTACCATGGGAAAGCGTCAGTCAACAATGGAATCTTCAGTTTTGAGTTTATATTGACAAAAAACATTTCAAACGAGGTCGATCAGGGAAAACTAAGCTTATATGCTTATGATGCTCATTCACGGCGTGATGCTAACGGCGGATTATCCTTTAAGGTTGGTGGAAGCGAACCGGAGTTTGCTTTTGATAATCAGGGGCCAATAATACAGGCATTTATGGGCGATACTACATTTACGGCTGGAGGGATTGTTAACACGAATTCAACTTTAGTTGTAGACTTACAAGACGCAAGCGGCATAAATATTTCAGATGACGGCACGGCGAAGAGCCTTGTGGCGTTTCTGGATGGAAGCGAGCCGCCTTATATTTTAAATGATTATTACGAATCTTACATTGATGATTTTACCCGGGGAAGTGTACATTTTCCAATCAGAGGTTTGTCACCGGGAAAGCATACAATCACCGTGAAAGCATGGGATACGCATAATAACTCGGCGGAAACAACCATTGAGTTTGTCGTGACGGATGGTGAAGACATCGTTATTGAGACCTTAGGAAATTTTCCGAATCCTTTTGTTTCTGAAACTTCTATTTTTTTCACACACAATCGTTCGGGAGACGACCTTGAGGCACAACTTACCATTTTCAGCGCCGGAGGAATGC
>CAMLER010000211.1 GCA_946478915.1 uncultured Chryseolinea sp. | reverse complement strand
TTACGGGAGTTTGGCGCTTCGAATTTAGAATATAATCGTCACCTTCCCATAAATCAGGCTACTCAATTACTTCTTCCACTTCGTTCATTTTAGCGTCTGAATATTTACCCATTGTTGCATACACGATTTTGCCAGTCGGATCGAGCACAAAAAAGTAGGGCACATCCTTCTTATCAAATTCCAGAGATTCTTTATAGCTTTTTAATTCTCCTTTATAAAACAAAACATACGGTAATAGCTGCGGATCAATATTTTTGATTGCTTTTCGTTTTGCCGTGCCAGTAGCCGCTGCGTTAATCCCTGTAAACATCGGAATAAAATACACATTCACATCGTAGGAAAAACCCGCCAGTAAGCCAGATGTCTTTTGAATGAATTTTTCAAATACGGGTTGAAACCATGAGTTCAGCTCGTCTTCAGATTTCTTTGAATAGGCTAATCCGAGAAGCGTATATTTTCCTTTCGTGCTTTGGGGCAGTAAGATTTTTTTATCCTCAACCGTCTCAGCTTCCATATCCGGAAAAATTTTACCGGTAACTTGAGCGCCGGCTGCAAGGGATAGCAACACGGCAATCGTCAGAAGTGTATATTTTTTCATAAAGGATGTTTATGCATCTAAGTTACGAAAAACGATGCCAGAAATCGGATCCAATGGCGGATTCGCAGGACGTATTGCGGTCATTACAGTTGAACGGTGTTATATAGCTTTCAGTATGACGCCGGGATGAATGGATATTTTTTTGTAAGTGGGGAATCGGGATATGGCGCTCTCTCTTCGACCTTCTCCTTATTCCTATTATTCCCATTTTTTAGAACCCACGGAACAAGACAAAGCAGGAGTAACAAATAACCTCCATATGGCGTATTGCCTAACCGTTGATCCATTCAACTTTGGAATCAACAGGCTTCCGATTGCCCCTTGGATTCTCAATCTTCGGCATTCCAAGATGGAAGAAGCCGATTAACTTGTCGTCTGACTCCAATCCGAAAAACTCTTTCGCTTCCTCAAAATAGGTGATACCACCCGTGCTTAAATACGCGCCAACACCATAGGCAGTAGCGGTGAGGTACATATTTTGAATTGCGCAAAACACTGCTCCGACTTCTTCGATTTCAGGCACCGATCTTTTTGGATCACGTTTCATTCCAATAGCAATGATATGTGATGACTGCATTGGCTTAGTGATCAAATTCTGGTATCGTTCATCCTTGAATGAATTATCTGCCTGGGTCACTTTCTTGTAAATTTCACCTTGAAACCGCGCCAATTTTTCCAAACCCTTGCCGGTAAAAACCATAAATCGCCAGGGTTGCGTCAGCTTATGAGTCGGCGCCCAATTGGCATTTTCCAGGATCTGATGAACAATAGAATCGTTAACCTGCTCTCCATTATATTGCTGTTGAAATATAGATCTTCTGTTGGCGATTACCTCATTCAACGATTCGGGATTAAAATTCATTTATCTTTAGTTTTATTATTTAGGACTACCATTTTTTAATATGAAAAGGTTCATTCTGATAGTGCTGGTAATGTCAGCCTGCGCACCGGTTTACGTACCGAACGCGAGAAACTCACCGATGTTTACACAAGCTGGCGAATTTCAGGGATCTATACAATTTGGAAATGGTATCGATGCTCAAGGCGCGATTTCCGTAACGAATCACATCGGACTAATGGGAAACTTTTCGTACGCTGACAATAAAAGTCCTGACCCTGACGATTTAGACGATTACCATCGCCATAAGTTTTTTGAGGGCGGTATCGGCTATTATGAAAATGAAGGCAAATGGTGTTATGAAATCTTTGCCGGTTATGGCAAGGGCGACGGATCGAGCTATGATGATTACGACTTTTTTGATTATTCAAACGGCGAACCGCTACGAGCAACGGGAAAATTTGAACGCTTTTTTATCCAGCCTGCAATTGGATTAAACAAGAAAGTGATGAACGTTTCTTTTGTTCCAAGGATTTCATTGGTTGATTTTACGGAGTTTTCAAGTGATCAATCGGTTTCACCCTATATCGCTGATGACGATCCAAAAATATTTCTGGAACCTGCTGTAGTGGGACGAGTCAATCTGGCGAAAAATCGAATGTTCTTTACTTTTCAAAGCGGCTTTTCGATTCCTGTCAGCAAGACCTATTATGAATACAGACCCTTCTACGTTTCCACGGGTATAGGTTTCAGGATTGGTGGAATGAAGCCGGATGACACCTCCCCGGATAACTAAACTACTTGGGGAAGAGGCTTGCGTCAATGTTAGGAATAACTTTTAAGGCATTCTTATAATACACCTTCTTCAGGATTTCATCGGGTAGATCCATTCCATACATCCTCCAAAAGGCGTGATAGCGTTTATGGTAAGGAAAATACTCATCTGCCGTCTCAAGTACACGAAAATAGGTTTCGTATTCTTCCGGCACCCATGAATCTTTTCCAAACATCACACGGTCCTGATACTTTGTAAAAAACTCTCGCGCGGATCTGGGCTGACGGCCTAATTCAGCAATTACGGCTCCAATTTCCGTATACATATTCGGATACTTGTCCATTAGTTCGCCTAGCTTTTTTAGATTACTTCCGTACCAACCCAGGTGAGCATTGATGAATTTAGTCTTCGGATGCTTTTTGAAAATGTTGTGTTGCTCGGCAATTATGGTTTCCCAGGAGACAGGATCTGAGTCGTGTCGTCTTCCTGGATGGGTTTTTAATTCAAGCCATCGCTCATTGTTTTTATCAATGGGTTGCCAGAATTGCTTAGGATCAGCTGCGTGTATTAAAACGGGAATACCGAGCTCGCCGCACTTCGCCCAGATCGGATCAATTCTGGGATCATCAATCCGAATGCGATCACCGTTTTTGTCCTTGTTAAACATCCCAAGGCTCTTATAAATCTTCAATCCGTTGGCGCCCTTTTTCACATCTTCTTCAAGCTGCTTAACCATTCTTGCCTGCCATTCCGGATCGTCGATTCCACCGAAGTCCACGTTTGTAAAAATGATGAATCGCTTTGGAAATGATTTTTTTACGTTCTCCAACGAGTTTTCAAGGTGGTCACTACTTCCTCTTCCCCGGCCACTGAGGTTTACCATTACCGCCATATTTAGTTTGTCCATTTCTGTGACAAGCCCTGCAAGGTTTTGAGAAGACATTGAAAATTGATGATTATGTACATCGATGAATGGAAATCGAGCCCGGCCAACGCGATGCTCCGGAACCACAAGAGTTGATGGGGGATCGTAATCTTCAAACTCCATCTTCATATCGAGGGGCCGCTCCTGACCACAGGCTTGTATCAGGCAGAGGAGAAATGCAGTAGCAGTAAATATCTTTTTCATATAATAAATGACCTTTAAGATAATTGGATTTTGGCTTGAACTGTACAAATTTTTCTGAGCGGGCAGTACATACCTTTAATGGCGAGTAGGCCCGCTCGTTTGCACATACCCGTCGATGAGTAAACAGATAACCTGATTGAGCTCGGACAAATTATTCCTAACTTTACGTGAGATATAAAAAAATGAATGCACTCTCATTTATTTTTTTGTTGCTTGTCTCTGGTATTTTATATGCACAGGATGATCCTCTCGCAGCAGCGCAGTCCAAGATAGAAGCGAAAGATTATAGCGGCGCTAGTGCGGACCTGAAAAAGCTCATGGATTCTTCACCGCGCAACAAACAAGCCTATAATTTGCGCGGGCTTGCCCGATTGGGGATGAATGATTTCTACGGAGCTATCGGTGATTTTAATATTGCTATTGAGATTGATTCAACATTTGCGGAGCCATGGAACAATCGCGGCGAAGCAAAAATGGCGCTTGGAGATGATGAAGCAGCGATTCTTGACTTTGACAAGGCGACGAAATTCAATGCAACATTTGCTGTCGCATATACCAACCGTGGTCTGGCCAAATACAACCTTGAAGATCTGCAGGGCGCTTACTTTGACTTTTCGAAAGCATTGGAACTTGGTCCCCCGGATGCAGATAAGTACTTCAACCGGGGTGTAACGAAGGCTGAACTAGGTGAGTTTATCAGCGCCATAGACGATTACACCAAAGCGTTAAGTTTCGATACTAAAGACCCTAATCTGTTTAATTATCGCGGCGTCGCTCAATACAATGTAGGAAACCTGGATCTGGCAATTTCGGATTACAACGAGGCAATAAAACTTGATCCTAAGAATGCGCAGGTGTATGAGAACAGGGCTTTGGCAAAAGGTGCCAAAGAAGATTTTAAAGCTGCCCTGGAAGATTATGACAAGGCGATTGAATTTAATCCTGAAGAAGCAGAGACCTACAATCTTCGCGGCGTAACAAAATATAATCTGAACGATCACGATGGAGCTATTGCCGATTATACCAAAGCTATCGAACTGGACGCCAGCAATCCGGTGTATTTTGACAATCGAGCCCTTAGTAAGACCGAGAAAGAAGACTTTGCCGGGGCAATTGAGGATTATACGACATCCATTGAATTGTATCCGTCCGACGCTGAGACCTACTACCAGCGAGCTCTGGTGAAGGTGAGTATGAATAATAAATATGATGCCTGCCTCGACTTCAGGAAAGCTGAGGAGTTAGGATCCACGGAAGCCCGATCAGAAATCAAGAAGAACTGCAAATAGGGAGGCAGTTGCCTTCCTATTACTTTTTTACAACCAGGGTATTCGCTATAATGTCATGAAGCCCCTGCTTTTTTTCGGTGAATCCAGCAATGATATATCCGATGCCCATAATCATTCCCGAAAGAATTTTACAAAGATTTCGCACGAGTGCCTTCACAAAATCAAGACTATTGCCATCCATGTCTGTTACTTTTAGTCCGAGTGCCAACTTGCCTATTGTGGCCTGATACTTTGAAGACTCCATTATCGTCCAATATAAAAGCGCGATCACCCCGCTCAGAAAGATTGCTGCGCTGGATAGGGCAGCCATAGCACCAATCGCGCCGACAGCCTCAGCGTCGGACATATTTTCGAATTGCTCGGCTCGGGACGCAAATGATATTCCCAATAGCCCAAAGACGGGAACAAAGATGAAGGACTGCAAAGCGTAAATTATTACTGTATCTATAATGTACGCCACAAAACGCAGCCAAAAGCCGGCGAAAGTCTGATGCATGGTTATAAGGTTTGGTTTACTTAAATCTAAAAGATTAAACTCAACGATCCAACTTTTTAAAAATGGATGAATCTCTTTAATTAACTTGGGAAGTTCTGACTGAAAAATAGTTGAATATCCAGCGATCACCATGAAGATACTGCTCACCCTTAGTTTTTCAATAGTATGTTGTTGGCCTGGGCATTCACAAAAGCTTCTAACTCCGAAAGAATTTTTAGGCTACGAGCTTGGTGAACGGTTCACCCCTCACTATCGTATGGTGGAGTATTTCAAACACGTGGACGTTGTAATGGCCAACGTTGAGGTGCGTCAATATGGAGAGACTTACGAGCATCGTCCACTGATTTATACCATAGTCACATCCCCGGAAAATTTTAGTCAGCTGGAAAAAATTCGTACTGACAATTTGAAAAGGACCAGATTAATGGATGGACCGCCTGGCTCAGACAAAAAAGCAATCGTATGGCTCAGCTATAATGTACATGGAAATGAAGCGAGTTCGCTTGAAGCTTCTATGCTCACTTTGCATTCACTCGCTGATCCGAGCAACTCGAAAACACAGGAATGGTTGAAGAATACCGTGGTCATTATTGACCCGTGCATCAACCCCGATGGTCGAGACCGGTATGCCAATTTTTATAACCAATACTTAAACAAGCCTGCTAATTCCAACATAGACGCAAAGGAACACCATGAACCCTGGCCCGGCGGAAGAAGCAACCATTATATGTTCGATCTTAACAGGGATTGGGCATGGGGAACACAACTTGAGACACGTCATCGGCTTAAAATATATCATGAATGGATGCCTCACGTACACGTGGACTTTCATGAGCAGGGCTATAACAATCCTTATTATTTTGCCCCCGCCGCCGAACCTTTTCACGAGGTAATAACTCCGTGGCAGCGCGAGTTCCAAACTCTTATTGGAAAGAATAATGCAAAGCATTTCGATGAGAAGGGCTGGCTGTATTTTACGAAGGAAATTTTTGACCTCTATTACCCAAGCTATGGTGATACTTATCCAACCTATAATGGGGCCATCGGAATGACCTATGAGCAGGGTGGTGGTGGTGCCGGCGGACTGAGAATAAAAACAAAAGAGGGTGACGATCTAACGCTGCGCGACAGACTGGATCACCACCATACCTCAGGGTTGTCGACAGTGGAGATTACATCTATAAATGCAGCGCGCGTAGTTGATGAGTTTGCAAAGTATTTTCAAGAAAATCTTACTAACCCAACGTCACCGTATAAGGCATACGTTATAAAGGCTGGCAACAATACGGACAAGATCAATCGACTTATCAGGTGGCTCGACCTTCAATCCATTGAATATGGTAGCGCAGCAACAGGTAAATCATTGCGCGGGTATGATTTTCAAAATCAGACCACTGGAAATTTTAACCTCACTGCTGAGGATCTTGTGATTAATATTTTTCAACCCAAATCCAGGTTTATCACTACGGTGTTTGAGCCACAATCTAAGCTTGCTGATTCACTTACCTACGATATTACCGCATGGAACCTCATTTATGCCAACAACTTAAATGCATATGCGGTCAATGAAAGAATTAATGTCAGCAGAAAATTTCAGACTGCTTCCAAAGGACCTTCTTCCAATTTTGAAAAACCGTATGCGTATATCTTGAAATATGAAAGCATCGATGATGTGGCCTTTGTTGCAGAAGCAATGATTCAGGGAATTAAATTAAGGGCGGCAGAAAAACCGTTTTCCATTAACGGAGAAAATTTTCTACCTGGTTCAATAATCATAACGCGAAGAAACAATGAGAGTATTGCTGACTTCGACAACAAGGTTAAAGGCCTGGCGAGCAAGAGGGCGAGAGTACTTTTTACATCAACCACTGGGTTTGTTACAAAAGGAAAGGATGTGGGAGCCGCGGATGTAAAATATCTGATGCCTCCTAAAGTAGCTGTACTTTTTGGCGAAGAAACAAATTCGCTCTCCGCGGGCGAAGTCTGGCATTTTTTTGAAGAGCAGATTCATTATCCAATCACACAGATCGGAACGGACTATTTCAACGACGTCGAATTGAGAAATTACGACGTGTTGATCATTCCGGAAGGGTCGTATAAAATATTCGATGAAACCCAACTTAACAGGGTGGGTTCCTGGGTTAGTGCCGGAGGAAAACTAATTGTCATTGGCAGTGGGTTAAATGCTTTTGCTGAAAAAAAAGGTTATGCATTGAAGAACTATGATAGCGAAGCAAAGAAGGCTGACGCTGAGAAGCAGGAGAAACTATTGAAAGAAGGGGAAGTTTTAAGGCGATACGAAGACAGCGAGCGAAATGAGATTTCAAACACTATTTCTGGAGCTATTTATAAGGTAGTGATGGATCGTTCTCACCCTTTAACTTTCGGCACCGGCGGTACATATTACACTCTTAAGACCCGTGAAAGCCGATTCGCCTATCTTGATAAGGGTTGGAATGTGGGAGTAATAAAAGGTGTTGCCAAGCCAGTGCAGGGTTTTGCCGGGAGACATGCGAATAAAAAAATGGACAATAGCCTCGTTTTTGGAGTGGAAGAAAAGGGCAGTGGCAATGTAATCTATATGGTGGATAATCCGCTGTTCAGAAGCTTTTGGGAAAACGGGAAAATGATTTTTTCGAACGCTGTGTTTATGGTCGGCCAGTAGCGTCGTGTGGGCATGCCGTTATTAGAGCAATTTTTCATCGCCATAGTCGGCAGTTACCTCTTCGAGATAAAAATAACGGATGTTTATATTAACGATGGTTTTGTACGGAATAGTAATATATCGCCCGGGGATTTCGTAATAGCGGTTCTCTGAAAGATCGTCTTGCAACAATCTGCGCTTTGCATCTTTTAATACAATGTTTTCAAGTCCACCTTCATCAGAAAGTGTGAAGTGAATGAGTTCGCCGATATATA
>CAMLER010000210.1 GCA_946478915.1 uncultured Chryseolinea sp. | reverse complement strand
TGTACTGGAAGTAGCAACCGATAAGGTGGATACGGAAATACCATCGACCCATGCAGGCATACTCAAGGATATCCTGGTAAAGAAGGGGGAAATTGTTCAGGTGGGTGCACCCATAGCAATATTGACGGTTGATGCCGAAGCCGCGAGTGAAAATAATAATGAACAGTCACCTGAAGCCTTCGAAAAAATTCCACAGACATCCGGTGTGACAAAAGAATTAGCGCACGCTCACTCCAACGGAAATAATTACGTCGCTGATTTTAAATCGAGTTCAAAATTCTTTTCTCCATTGGTGAAGAATATTGCGAAAGAAGAGAAAATCACGGTCGCAGAATTAGAAACTATCGAGGGCTCAGGCGCAGCCGGCCGAATTACAAAAAAAGATATACTGGATTACGTTGAGCATCGTAAGCTTGGTGAAAACATTAAAGCTAACACTAAGTCAGTAAACATCAGTTCTCCAAAAACCTCGGTATCCATTGGCGCAGAAGATGAGATCATTGAGATGGATCGCATGCGCAAGATGATCGCTGAACGAATGGTAGAGTCGAAACGGATAGCTCCTCACGTCACATCCTTCGTGGAGGCGGATGTGACCAGCATCATATACTGGAGAAATAAAGTCAAGAACGAGTTCCAAAAACGTACAGGCGATGCGTTGACGTACACCCCGTTCTTTATCGAAGCTGTCGTTAACGCCATAAAGGATTATCCCATGATCAATATCCAGGTTGATGGAGATAAGATCATTAAGAAAAAAGAGATCAACATTGGAATGGCTGTCGCGTTACCTACAGGAAATCTAATTGTGCCTGTTATTAAGAATGCCGATCAATACAGTTTGGCCGGGTTGGCACGGGTCGTTAATGATGTGGCAAAACGGGCGCGCGACAATAAGCTTAAACCTGATGAGCTATCGGGCGGGACATTTACTATTTCCAACGTGGGTTCATTCGGAAACGTTATGGGCACGCCCATCATAGTTCAACCCCAAGTAGCAATCATTGCGCTTGGAGCCATTCAGAAAAAACCATCCGTGATGGAAACACCTTACGGCGACGTGATAGCTATACGCCATAAGATGTTTCTTTCGCATTCATACGATCACCGTGTCATTGATGGTGCTCTTGGAGGCAGCATGGTAAGACGCGTGGCAGATTACCTGGAGAAATTTGATACGACGCGGACGCTTTAGAGTCGGTTAATAGTTTTATTAGTCGGCTCGAGGATAATGCCTATGTAATTTGCTTGGGCGCTACTTCGTTATTCGGTGTTTCGTGTTCGTCCCGTCCTGCCCAGTTAAAATACGGAACAAAAAAACGCAACTTTCGCGCATAAAAGGGCACAGAGATACCGAAGAAGGGATAACTTTGCGCTCATGAAATTCGGAACTAAAGCAGTACACGCAGGCGTCGAAGCTGATCCTACTACAGGTGCGATCATGACGCCTATTTATCAGACTTCAACCTATGTCCAGGAATCACCCGCAAAGCACAAAGGCTATGCTTATGCACGCGGCTCTAACCCGACACGCAATTCTCTCCAGAAAAGTATCGCGGCGCTCGAAAATGGTAAACATTGCATTTGTTTTTCATCTGGCATGGGCGCAACGGATGCGGTAATCAAATTGCTTGGGCCCGGTGATGAGGTTATTACCAGCACCGATCTTTATGGCGGATCATACCGAATGTTCAGGCGTGTGTTCGAAAAATATGGCATAAAGTTTCACTTTATTGACCTGTCCAAGACGGCTAATATCGAACCATACTTAAATGATAAAACAAAATTGATATGGCTCGAAACTCCGACAAATCCGTTGATGAGTATCGTAGATATAAAGGCCTGCGTCAGTCTTGTGAAAGGGAAAAACGTTCTGGTGGCAGTTGACAATACCTTTGCATCGCCATACCTGCAAAATCCACTGGACCTGGGCGCTGATATCGTTATGCATTCAGTAACCAAATATCTGGGTGGCCATTCGGATGTTGTGATGGGTGCGCTTATTGTAAACGATGAAAAATTATATCAGGATCTGCACTTCATCATGAATTCATGCGGCGCAGTTCCGGGACCGCAGGATTCGTTCCTTGTTCTGCGCGGAATCAAAACGTTGCATCTCAGAATGGAGCGTCATTGCTACAACGGAAAGAAGGTTGCTGAATTTCTTAAGAATCATCCGAAAGTGGGAAAGGTATACTGGCCCGGTTTTTCCGATCATCCCAACCATGATGTGGCCCGGAAACAAATGAAAGATTTCGGAGGAATGTTATCCTTCACGCTTAAGGATAACAGTGTTGAAAAAGCTATCCGATTAATGGAGAATGTTAAGCTATTCTCACTTGCTGAATCCCTCGGCGGTGTTGAATCGCTGATCAATCATCCTGCGTCAATGACCCACGCAAGTGTTCCAAAAGAGGAGAGAGAAAAAACCGGCTTGGTCGATTCGTTAATGCGGTTAAGCATCGGAATTGAGGATGCCGAAGATTTATTGGAGGATTTGGACCAGGCGCTCAGTTCAAATTGATTTGTCAGATGCCTTCGCGGTTTCTTACGCCTTAGTGTAAGTTCTACCAGTTCCCATTTGCCATTGCAAACTTACCATGTTTGCATCCGGGTAATATGTTACCCACTGCGTTGATCATCCTCTAAATTAAAATCATCGAATACTTCAGAGATTTTTTATCTTAGGGCGCCAAACTTTTGAATGAACAAACAAGATCTTAAACTGGTGTTCAGCGTACCTGTGATTGTCGCAGCACTGGGTTATTTTGTCGACATCTACGACCTTCTTCTTTTTAGCATTGTCAGGCGTCCAAGCCTTATTGCGTTGGGTATTCCTGAAAGCGACTTGTTGTCGCAAGGGGAATTCCTATTGCAAGTACAAATGACCGGGTTATTAGTCGGTGGTCTCATTTGGGGTATCATGGGCGATAAGCTAGGACGATTGTCGGTCTTGTTCGGTTCCATCCTGCTTTATTCACTTGCCAACATTGCGAACGGATTTGTAACTACCATAGATCAGTATGCATGGCTTCGCTTCATCGCAGGTGTGGGATTGGCGGGAGAGCTTGGCGCCGGCGTAACACTTGTTTCAGAAATTTTGCCAGCGCGCTTGCGTGGCTATGGAACGACTATAATTGCAACTGTTGGCCTAATGGGCGCTGTAGTAGGAAACTTCCTTTCTAAAGTATATGATTGGCAAATTTCCTACTTCATTGGCGGCGGACTGGGTCTGCTCCTGTTGGTCGCCCGAGTGAGTGTTTTTGAATCGGGGATGTTTCTGAAGAGCAAAGAAAAAGATGTTCAACGCGGTAACTTCTTTCAACTATTTACAAGGAAAACACGATTTCTTAAGTTCATGGGGTGTATCCTTATCGGATTACCCATTTGGTACACGATCGGCGTACTCGTCACGTTCTCTCCCGAGTTTGCTAGTGTGATGCAAATTAGCGGGGTAGTTAGTGCTGGCGATGCTGTCATGTTTAGTTACATCGGGCTCGCGGTTGGTGACCTTATCAGCGGCGTATCTAGCCAGATCCTAGGATCGCGAAAAAAGATCGTCAAATTATTTATTCTACTAACGCTGGGTTTTGTTGTTTTCTATTTGTTCATGCCCGTTAAGACGTCAGCCTTCTTTTATTTCTGTTGTTTTCTCCTGGGTGTAGGTATCGGATATTGGGCGCTTTTCGTGACGATTGCGGCTGAGCAGTTCGGAACCAATTTGCGGTCGACTGCAGCTACAACAGTGCCTAACTTTATCCGCGGTACCGTGGTGCCCATTACCCTGGGATTTCAATATCTGCGTGGACATTTTGGGATTATTTACGGAGCCTTAATCATCGGTATAATCACGACCATAATTGCCTTCATTTCACTTAAACTTATCGATGAGACTTATGGGCGCGATCTCAATTTTGAGGAGATAGATTAGTTTGTATCTTGTGCAAATTTTTGTCAGGATACCCCTTGGCTATTAATCGAAGTTCTTTTTTTGTGACGAAGCAAATCATTCTTTTTTTGACGGTTTTTGGGGTTTCATCTCCCGCGTTCTCGCAAAACCTTCAACTAATAGACAGTCTTAAATCCCAGCTTAGACACGCGGAGGACCAGCAACGCTTTGACCTTTTAAACGATCTTGCCTGGGAATACCGCTGGGCATACCCGGACAGCACAATTCACTATGCAAAACAGGCAAGTGCCCTTGGTGCAGTTTTGAACCTTTCAAAATCATTGGCCGAGCCCATTAATTTTATGGGTGTAGCTCAAAACTACAAAGGCAACCGTTTGATGGCCTTTGAACACTACGACCAGGCATTGACAATTTCCATAGACCAAAAAGATTCTCTCCAAATTGCTCATTCGAACAACAATCTTGGAAGGCTATTTTTCGAGCAAGGACTTTTATCCAGATCGTATACATATTTCATCAAGGCACTTTCCATTTTTGAAGCGATCAACGACCCGACAGGTTTGGCTTACACCTATCAAAGTCTTGCAAACCTATACAAGATGCAGCGTGACTATACGAAAGCCGAACACAATTATCTGCGAGCAAATAAAATACGATTGGACCTGCGAAACACGCGCGATATAATGTCCGCCTATTTGCAAACCGCAAGGTTATATGAAGAAATAAAACAGGGCGATAAAGCTCTTATGTATTTTCAAAAGGCAGATTCGGCCGGCATGGTGATTAATGATGAAATTAATCTTGCTGAAATAAAGACATTCATTGCGGAACATTATCTGAATGAGGACTCACTTGAGAAAGCAGAATCGATGTGCCGGGAAGGTTTAAAAGTAATCCAGGCTAAGAATATTGTAAGGATGCTGCCTCACGCATTTCTTACTCTAGGTCAGATAAAATTGCAGAAGCACGACCTCGCATCCGCACGAGAATACTTCACAGAAGCGCTCTCCATTTCTTCGGCTACGAATGATCTTGCGCCGAAGATGAGATCATATTATCAATTGTGGAAATTATCGGAGAAAAGCAACGATCGGTCGGGAGAATTGGAGAACATGAATCGATACCTCGTTTTAAGAGATTCAGTAAAAGACCTGGATCTGGCGCGACAGGTTGAGCGGTTGCAATTCGAAATTGAAATTGAAAGGAAAGAGCGGGAAAATGACTTGTTAAAAGTAAATCAGGCACAGACTGCTATTACAGTAGAACGTCAGAGACTTCAAAATACTATTTTGATTGTGATCATCGGGTTTGTGAGTATCCTCAGCTTTGTTCAGTGGCGAAATAGTAAGAAACGAAGAGAAATAAATGAAACGCTCGAACAACAAAACCGATTTATTCAGAATCAGCGCCGGGAGATCGTTGAACAAAATGAAAAACTCTCAAGACGCAACGCTCAACTTTCAGACCTTAATCATGAAAAGGACACATTGATGAGCATTGTTGCACATGATCTTAAATCTCCATTGAATACAATCAAGGGAATCGCCGATTTAATGGGGATTGAGGGCGGACTTACAGAGGACCAACGTAAATATGTCTCCATGACCAAGGACGCAACCCAAGCCGGCCTTTATCTCATCAAAGACTTGTTGGATGTCCACATGCTTGAGGAAAATGTCCTTCCAAATTATTCCACCTTCGATGTAAGTGATTTTCTTTTAAAGAAAGTCAATGCTTTTCAACCATTAGCAGAGGCAAAGCATATTCATCTTTCGATAACGCGTGTTGAAAATGAACAAGTGTACCTTGATGCAGACTATCTGAGCCGGATCGTGGACAATTTAATCACCAATGCGATTAAGTTTTCCAATAGAAATTCAACGGTTGAGGTAGCCGCCGGCCGATCAGGTAATAACATATGGATATCAATCAAGGACCACGGTCAAGGCTTTTCTGAAAAAGATAAAGTTGATCTTTTTCAAAAGTTTAAGAGATTGAGTTCGCGACCGACAGGCGGAGAATCTTCAAACGGCTTAGGATTAGCGATCGTGAAGACCCTTGTGGACCGCATGAAAGGCACAATCGAGCTAAGGTCAGAAAAGGGTAAAGGCAGCGAATTTATTGTCCACCTGCCACTTTCCGCAAAATAGAATTTAACGTTTTAAACCTTTGCCCTCAGGGCCTGTCAAAGCGATATTAAACACAATTGCTATGAGAAAAATAATTGCTTTAATATCGTTTACTCTGTTGATTTGCTTCACAGAAGCTTCAGCCCAAAACACGCCTGCTGTCGATCAGCGTCAAGACTTGCAAAGACAGCGCATTCGCGAAGGAGTTGCGAGCGGTGAATTAACTCGCCAAGAAGCGGCCAATGCCAGACACGACCAACGAAAAATTCGAAGAACGGAACGCAGGGCGAAGGCGGATGGGGTTGTTACTACCAGGGAACGCGCCGGATTACATCGCCAACAAAATAAGGCGAATCGGGAGATTCGTCGTGATAAACACGACAGGCAAGACCGACCTCACGCAGATTAGAAAAAGGATCCCCGCATTGTCGGGGATTTTTTTTAGGGCAAAGTTTGAGAATCGTCGTTGCATTTTTAGACTATCTTTACCTTAACCATCAAAACGAACTATGGAGGGTATGCTCAAATCAGGAAGCCTTAAGGGTAAAACCATAATTATAACCGGTGGAGGAACGGGCCTTGGTAAATCGATGGGCAAATATTTTTTGGAATTGGGCGCTAACCTGGTAATCAGTAGTCGTAAAATTGACGTATTGCAAAACACGGCTGAGGAACTAGTGAAACAGACTGGCGGAAAGGTGCTTCCCGTTGCTTGTGACGTTCGCAAGTATGACGAGATTGAAAATGTGATCAAAGCAGCCAAGTCGGAATTTGGCTCGGTTGAAGGTGTTGTAAACAATGCGGCAGGAAATTTTATTAGTCCAACGGAAAGGCTATCACATCGCGCTTTTGATATCATTGTAGACATTGTATTGAAAGGAACGTATTATACTACGCTCGCGGTAGGTAAGCATTGGATCAAGGAAAATCAGCCAGGCACTTTCTTAAACATCGTTACAACTTATGCGTGGACCGGCTCGGGATACGTTGTACCTTCCGCGTGTAGCAAGGCCGGGGTACTCGCCCTAACCAGATCTCTGGCGGTGGAGTGGGCAAAGTATAAGATCAGAAGTAATGCTATTGCTCCCGGGCCATTTCCGACAGAGGGTGCCTGGAGCCGGCTATTGCCAGGAGATCTTGCAAAAAAATTCGACCCTGCCGATCGTGTTCCGCTTAAGCGTGTTGGAGAGCATCAGGAACTCGCGAACCTCGCGGCTTACCTGATGTCAGACTATTCCGCATATGTTAACGGCGAAGTTATCACCATCGATGGCGGAGAATGGTTGAGAAACGGAGGTGAATTTAGCCACCTCGAACATGTACCTGAACAACTGTGGGACATGATGGAAAAAATCCGCGGCAAATAGTTATCCCGTTTACATTTCATGAAATATTTTATCTTCTATCTGGCGTTCATTTCGGCCAGTACAGCAATTGCGCAAGACTATACACGATACGACCTACCCGAGGCCGAATCAAAAATGAACCTGGGCCTGGGCATTGGCCTGGACTATGGTGGAATTGGCGGACGCGTTACATTTCTACCGCTGGAAAAACTTGCAGTTTTTGGGGGAATTGGATATGCACTTGTGGACTTTGGATATAACGTCGGCGCGCAATTTCGATTCGCTCCCGACAAAACGGTTTGCCCAACGGTTGGGTTAATGTATGGATTTAACGGCGTGATTAAAGTTCAGGGTGCTACCAAGTATGACAAGGTTTATTATGGACCTTCCATAAGCGGGGGAATCGAGATACACTTCGGAGGAAGGGACAACTTCATGAACATTGAACTAGTTGTTCCGTTCAGATCCGAAGAATTTAATGACGATTGGGATTTTATCAAGCAACAATCCAATATCTCAGTTGAATCCGATCCCTTACCGGTCGCTATTAGTATCGGTTATCATTTTGCATTCAAGTAAATTTTTTGCGTGAACCTCGACGAGCACCTTAATACGACATTAAAAAAAAGGAAAGAGGATAACCTTTTCCGGGAGCTTAAGAACTCCAGCAGCCTTGTT